>JAMPYE010000003.1 GCA_023700825.1 Thermoanaerobaculia bacterium
GACCCGTTCGGATTCATGCACGAGAATCCGCCCGACACGGCCTCGGTCGTCTGGGATCTCGACTACACCTGGAACGACTCGGCCTGGATGGAACGCCGTGCGGCGTCGGCGCCGCTCAACGAGCCGATGTCGATCTACGAGATCCACCTCGGGTCGTGGAGGCGCGTGCCGGAGGAAGGGGAGCGGTTCCTGACCTACCGCGAGCTCGCCGAAGCGCTCCCCGCCTACGTGAAGCAGATGGGGTTCACGCACGTCGAGTTCATGCCGGTCATGGAGCATCCTTTCTACGGGTCGTGGGGCTACCAGGCGACCGGTTTCTTCGCGCCGACGAGCCGCTTCGGCACGCCGCAGGATCTGATGTACCTCGTCGACCGGCTCCACCAGGAAGGGATCGGCGTGATCCTCGACTGGGTGCCGTCGCACTTCCCGACCGACGGACACGCGCTGGCCTACTTCGACGGCACGCACCTGTTCGAGCCGGCCGATCCGCGGCGCGGTTTCCATCCCGACTGGAAGAGCATGATCTTCGACTACGGCCGGCCCGAGGTCTGCTCGTTCCTCACGAGCAGCGCGGTCCACTGGCTCGAGAATTTCCACGCCGACGTCCTGCGCGTCGACGCCGTGGCGTCGATGCTGTATCTCGACTACTCGCGCCCCGCGGGGCAATGGATCCCCAACAAGTACGGCGGACGGGAGTACCTCGAGGCGATCACGTTCCTCCGGAAGCTGAACGAGGCCGTCTACGCCGAGATCCCCGGCGCGCAGACGATCGCCGAGGAGTCGACGGCGTGGCCGCACGTGTCGAAGCCGACCTACGTCGGCGGGCTCGGGTTCGGCTTCAAGTGGGACATGGGCTGGATGCACGACACGCTGAAGTACATGGCGGAAGACCCGATCGCCCGCAAGTATCACCACAGCAAGCTGACCTTCAGGCAGATCTACGCGACGAGCGAGAACTTCGTGCTGTCGCTCTCGCACGACGAGGTCGTGCACATGAAGGGGTCGCTGCTCGGCAAGATGCCGGGTGACAAGTGGAAGAAGCTCGCGAACCTGCGCCTGCTCTACTCGTGGATGTACGCGCAGTCGGGCAAGAAACTCCTCTTCATGGGCAGCGAGATCGCTCAGTCGCGCGAGTGGAACCACGACGAGAGTCTCGACTGGCATCTGCTCGAGGATCCGGGTCACGCCGGCGTCCAGCGATTCGTGCAGGATCTGAACGCGCTCTACCGCTCGCAACGCGCGCTGTGGGAGATGGACACGCTGCCGCAGGGCTTCGAATGGATCGACTGCAACGACTGGGAGCAGAGCATCGTAGCGGTGATGCGCCGCGGGGAGACGCAGGGCGAGGAGATCATCGCGGTGCTGAACTTCACGCCGGTCGTCCGCTACGACTACCGGGTCGGCGCGCCTCGCGCCGGAACGTGGACAGAAATCCTCAACAGCGACGCCGACACCTACGGCGGCAGCGGCATCGGGAACATGGGATCCGTCGTCGCGACCGAGCAGGCGCATCACGGGCGGCCGGCGTCGATGAGCGTGACGCTTCCGCCGCTCGGCGCCGTGTTCTTCAGAAATTTCGAGCCGATGCCGGAGGATGAGCGGGGACCGTTCGGACCCTCGTCGGAAGGCGGGCCGGAAGCTCCGGCGAGGCCGGCGAAGAGAGGGGCGAAGAAACCCTCGAAGAAGAAGTAGGAGGCGACAGGTGAAGGGAGACCTCGTGATGGCGATCGACGCGAGCGGGTTCAAGAAGGCGATGAGCCGCTGGGTGAGCGGGGTCACGGTCGTGACCGCCGAGCACAACAGCGTCCGGCACGGAATGACAGTCAGCTCGTTCTCTTCCGTGTCGCTCGACCCGCCGCTCGTACTGATTTGCATCGGCAAGGCGGCGCCGACGCACGACACGATCCGGAAGGGTGAAAGGTTCGTCGTCAACGTTCTCGCCGAAGGCCAGGAGGCAATCTCGATCCGCTTCGCAACGAAGCACGACGACCGTTTCGAGGGCGTCGCGGTGCACGACGGCCAGCTCGGTGTGCCGATGATCGACGGTTGTGTTGCGTCGATCGAGTGCCGACTCTTCGAGACGCTGCCCGGCGGCGACCATACGATCTTCGTCGGCGAGGTGGTCAACGCAGAGCTCGCTGACGGATCCCCGCTGCTTTACTTCCAGGGCGGTCACCGGAAGATGGCGTAGCTACGAGCCTTGCGATCAGCACGCTCACGGGCGACCCATCGGGTCGCCTGTTTTTCTTGCCGATGTGAGGCAGAGGCTGCCGTTACTTCGGGTCGCGCTGTTTTTCGAGGCTCTTCTCGAACGCCTGGCGCCAGTAGTCGACGAACTCACGGAACTCGTCCGGCGAGACGAACGGGTTCTCCGTCCCTCCGGCCCTTAGCGCGGCCGCCTTCTTCGCGAGATCGAAGAACGACCCGTGCGTCGAGAGGAAGATATCGGGCGTCGGGCGGGCCGGATCCGCAAGGTTCCCGAGGCGCTCGAACGTCGCGCGGTAGTCGTCGACGATTTCCGGATACGAATCGTTGCGGGCCAGCTTGTAGCCTGGCGCAGAGAGGCTCGGCGCAAATACGACGAGAAACTCCCGGTCTCCCTCGCGGACGCGAGTCGTCCACGTAGTGTTGCCCTTCGTGTGCCCCGGAGTCAGGTACGCGACGAGCGTCGTGCCGCCGGGCGCGAATCCGCCCAGCGTCACTCCCTGGCCGTCCAGGAGAATCACGTCGGCGGTGACTGGCGGGTACGCCGCGTCGTCGCCGAATGCGAAGTCGTCGCGCCCGCCGCGCGCGGCGAGCTCGGCGTCGGCCTTCGAGAGGTAGAGCCGCGCGCCGGTCTTCGCCTTGATCGCGGCGAGCCCGCCCGCATGATCGACGTGGGCGTGGCTGTTCAGCAGGACCCGGATCTTCTTCGGGTCGAAGCCGAGCTTTTCGATGTTGCCGAGAATCAACTCCACGTTCTCCTCGAGCGGCGCATCGAGGAGGAAATACCCCTCGGGGGTCACGATGAGCCACGACGAGAGCTCCGCCGTCCCGACGTAGTAGATGTTGCCGGCAACCCGGAACGGCTCCACGGGGGTGGTCCAACTCTCGGGAATGTCCATCGCCGCGGCCGGGACGGCGAGGAGAGCCAGGAGCAGCAGTGACTGAAGTTTCACGTCGTTCGTCCTCCTGCATGGGATCATCCGTGGTGGAAATGGCAAAAAGATGACGGAACGGAGGCATTCGCAGGGCTTCGCGACGCCCCGCCGAGACTACCGGAATTCCGCGATCGACGGCCCGGATTTCAACGACCGATGACCCCTGTGGACACGCTTGGAAGGCCGCTGCGCGACCTGCGCATCTCGGTGACCGACCGATGCAACTTCCGCTGCGTCTACTGCATGCCGAAGGAGGTCTTCGGCCGCGACTTCAAGTTTCTCGACCGCTCGCAGATTCTCACGTTCGAGGAGATCGCGCGGCTCGCGGGAGTCTTCGTCGGCCTGGGCGTGGAGAAGATCCGGATCACGGGCGGCGAGCCGCTCGTCCGCCGCGACATCGAGGAGCTCGTCGGCCAGCTCTCTCGCGTACCCGGCCTCCACGACCTCACACTGACGACCAACG
Organism: Thermoanaerobaculia bacterium; assembly: GCA_023700825.1. Lineage (GTDB taxonomy): Bacteria > Acidobacteriota > Thermoanaerobaculia > Gp7-AA8 > Gp7-AA8 > JACPDH01. The sequence goes on from JAMPYE010000003.1 coordinate 3,604, forward strand.
GCTCCCTGCTCAGCCGCGCAAAGGCGCAGGCGCTGAGCGATGCCGGCCTCCGTCGCATCACCATCAGCCTCGACTCGCTCGACGACGAAGTGTTCAGGGTGATGAACGACGTGAAGTTCCCGGTTTCGGTCGTGCTCGACGCGATCGACTCCGCGCTTGCGGCCGGGCTCACCCCCGTCAAGGTCGACACCGTCGTCCGCCGCGGAATGAACGAGGCGGGCATCGCCGATCTCGCCGGACGTTTCCGAGGAACCGGCGTGATCGTCCGCTTCATCGAGTACATGGACGTCGGGAACACGAACGGCTGGCGCATGGACGACGTCGTGCCGGCCTCCGAGGTCGTCGCCCGCATCGCGGAGCGCTGGCCGCTCGAGCCGGTGGACGCGAACTACTTCGGGGAGGTTGCCGAGCGGTGGCGCTACGCTGACGGCGCGGGCGAGATCGGCATCATCTCCTCGGTGACGCGCCCGTTCTGCGCGAGCTGTACCCGCGCCCGGCTTTCCGCCGAGGGAAAGCTGTACACGTGCCTCTTCGCGTCGAAAGGGGAGGATCTTCGCGCTCTCCTGCGAGGGGGAGCGAGCGACGACGCGATCGCGGCCCGCCTCTCGGTGGTCTGGGGCGCACGCGACGACCGCTATTCGGAGATCCGCACTTCGAACACCCCGCGCGGGCCGAAAGTAGAGATGTCGCACATCGGCGGGTGAGCCTCGGGCTCCGCTCCTGCAACCTTTTCGCCCCGTTCCCGTTATTGCTCCACAGGGAGCAACGCCATGAAAAGCTGGGGACGAATCGCACTGCTGGTCGCACTCGCTGCCTCCGCGGCGCCGGCGGCAAGAGCCTCGGATCTCTGGCTCCACATTCGCGTTGCGGAGACCGGTGCGCATCCCACCACGGTCAAGGTCAACGTGCCCTTCTCTTTGGTCCAGCGTGCGGCGCCGCTCATCGAGGACGCCCGGATCGACGACGGGGAGATCGCATGGAACGGCGACCACGTCGAGATCGCCGAGTTGAGAGAGACGTGGCGTGCGCTACGCTCGGGATCGAACCGTGTGACGAAGGACGGAGTGACGTGGGAGCTCACGGGCAAGGGTGCGTCTGAGGCGCTCGTCGTTCGAGAGACGAAGGGCTCCGGCGCCGTCGAAATGCGCATCCCCGCGGCGCTCGTCGACGCGCTGCTCGCCGATGGTCGCCAGCTCGATCTCGTCGCGGCGGTCGACGCGATCTCTCGCCTCGGGTCGGGTGAGCTCGTCGCCGTCGACGAGGACGGAACCCGGGTGCGCATCTGGGTCGACAGGACCCCGGAAGCGGAGTGAGGTGACACCATGACGAAAACCCACAAGATCCTGATCGGAATCGCCGCCGGCGTTTGCCTGATGTTCGGCAGCATCGCGTACGCGGTGCACCACGTGGTGACGAGCCAGGGTGTCGTGTCGATCGACGTGGTGGAGAAGTTTCCCGGCGGCGCGCGGGTGAAGATCCTGGTGCCGGGTGCGCTCGTGAACTTCTGCCTGTCCTTCCTGCCGATCGCGATTCCTCAAGACGAGCGCGAGAGGCTGCAGGAGGAGCTCGCACGTTACGAGCCGCTCCTCGCGGCCGTCGTCGACGAGCTGGAGCAGGCGCCCGACATGGTCTTCGTCGAAGTCGAGGACGGGAACGAGCACGTGACGATCGCCAAGCGAGACGGCCACATCGTGATCGACGTCGAGACCGACGAGGAGGACGTGCGGGTGGAAGTCCCGGTGGCCTCGGTGCGGGCGACGTGGCGCGGAGTGATCGCCCCGATTTCCTGAATCACAGCAGCCGACGCGATTCGCGGCGTACAATACGGCCGCGCGGAACGGGCCCATTCCGTGAGGGCCACCGCGTGAGGACGTGCCGGTGGCAACGCGGAAGAAAAGCAGCGCAGCCACGCCCGGAAAGCGGTCTTCCGGATCGCCTGGGGCGGGAGCGCGCGGTCGCAAACCGGGTCCCGACGAGGCGGATCTCGCGGTCCTCAACGAGATCGCTCGCGTTGCCAGCCTCGACCTCGAGCTGCAGCCGACTCTTCAGAGAATCACCGACGCGCTTGCCCGCCACTTCGACTGGGACACGGTTGCCTGCGTGCTGGTCGAACAGGAGCGGAATCGCTTCGTCTGCATGGCGCTCACGAGCCGTCTCGCAATGGTCCCCGCGATCGGAGTCCATCATCCGCTTGGAACCGGCATCATCGGCGAGGTGGCGAAGCGCGGCCGCGCGGTACTGCTGCGCGACGTCAGGCGGTCAAAGCGATACGTCGCATGGAGCGCGGAGGTTCGCTCGGAGCTCTGTGTTCCGGTCAGGCACCATGGGCGGGTCGTGGCGGCTCTCAACATCGAGAGTCGCCGCCTCGGCGCGTTCGACGGCCAGAAGGTGCTCCTCGAGACGATCGCCGAGCAGATCAGCGGAGCGATCGCCAACGCCCGACTCTTCGAGCAGGTGAGGGCGCGGGCCGCCCAACTCGAGATGATCGGAGAGATCTCCCGGCTCGCCCTCGACGCTGGCGAGTTGTCGGAACTGCTCGAGCGCGTCGTCGGCTTCGTGCAGCGGAACTTCCGCCTGACGGCGACCGCGATTCTCCTGCTCGACGAACGCGGCGAGAGATTCGAGATCGCGGCGCGGGCCGGGAACGCGCCACAGAACGAGAGGATCGGAGCCTCGTTCCCGCTCGTCGGCGTCGTCGGACGGGCGATGAGAACGGGGACGTCGCTCCTCGTGAGCGACGTTCGCAGCGATCCGGAATACGTGATGCTCCACCCCGAGGTCGTCGCGGAGCTCGTGGTCCCCTTCCGCTTCCGCGAGAAGGTACTCGGCGCGCTCAACCTCGAGAGCGACGACAGTGAGGTGTTCTCGGAGGAAACCGTCGCGTTTCTCCAGGCCCTCGCAAGCCAGATCGCGGGCGGCATCCACATGGCGCGGGTCAACCGCCGCCTGGCCGAGACGAATCGTCTCGTCGAGGAGCGGACGCGCGAGGTCGAGCAGGTCAATCAGGAGCTCCACCTCTCCAACCAGGTACTGCAACAGCTTTCGACGCACGACGGGCTCACCGGCGTGGCGAACCGGCGACAGTTCGACGAGATCCTCCTCGTCGAATGGAGGCGCGCGGCGCGGGTCGAGGGTCCGATCGCGCTCGTCATGGTCGACATCGACCAGTTCAAGGCGTTCAACGACACCTACGGGCACCAGGCGGGCGACGACGCGCTGAAAGAGGTCGCATATGCGCTGCAGGACTCGGTGCAGCGGGCGGGTGAAGTCACCTCCCGTTATGGCGGCGACGAATTCGCGATCATCCTTCCGGGGATGCACATCGACGAAGCGGCCCGGCTCGCCGAGGACCTTCGCCAGGCAGTCGAAGGGCGCAAGATCCGTCACGCGAGCTCGAGCGTGTCCCGGTATGTCACTCTGAGTCTCGGTGTGGCATCGTTGCAGGCCGCGCGTGCGGGATCGGCCGCAGAGCTGGTCGCGGCCGCGGATCGGGCGCTCTACTCGGCCAAGTTCGCGGGCCGCAATCGCGTAGAAGTCGAAAAGGATCGCGGGCCGGATCGCAGGCTGTCGGTGATCGGCGGGGGGAAGGTCGAATGAAGTTAGGCAGGTTGACAGGCTACGTTTCCGTGGTGCGGGCGCTTCTTTGCGCAGTAGTGGTGCTCGGTGTCGCGCTGCGAACGGAGGCCCAGGTGGACCGGGTCACCGGGAGATCATTCGCGACTCGCTCCGAGGTCATCGCGAAGCACGGGATGGCGGCCACCAGCCAGCCGCTCGCGACGCAGATCGCGATCGACATCCTGAAGAAGGGGGGCTCGGCGGTCGACGCTGCCATCGCAGCGAATGCGGCGCTCGGCCTCATGGAACCGACCGGCAGCGGCATCGGTGGCGATCTCTTCGCGATCGTGTGGGACGCGAAGAGCGGAAAGCTTCACGGACTCAACGCGTCGGGACGTTCCCCGAAGGCGCTCTCGTACGATCAGATGAAGGCCGAGCTCGAGAAACTGGGGCGCGGGACGATTCCGCCACACGGCGTGCTTCCGGTCTCCGTTCCCGGCGCCGTCGACGGCTGGTTCGAGCTGCATGCGAAGTTCGGCCGGCTGCCGATGAAGGACGTGCTCGCGCCGGCGATTGCCTACGCCGACGAGGGCTTTCCCGTCTCGGAGCTCATTGCCTACTACTGGCAACGAAGTGTGCCGGTGCTCTCGAAGCAGCCCGGGGGGTTCCGTGACACGTACTCGGTCAACGGAGCCGCGCCCGGCAAAGGCGACCTGTTCCGCAACCCCGATCTCGCGCGGGTGTACAGGCTTCTCGTCTCGAAGGGGCGCGACGGCTTCTATCGCGGCGAGACCGCGGAGCGCATCGACCGGTTTTTCCGCGAGAACGGCGGCTACCTCCGGCGCGAGGATCTCGAGGCGCACCGCTCGGAGTGGGTCGAGCCGGTAAGCGTCAACTATCGTGGCTACGACGTGTACGAGCTTCCGCCTAACACGCAGGGAATCGCCGCGCTCCAGATGCTGCAGATCCTCGAGGCTTACGACCTTGCGTCGATGGGGTTCAACAGCCCCGAGGCGCTGCACCTGATGATCGAGGCGAAGAAGATCGCGTTCGAGGACAGGGCGCGTCATTACGCCGATCCCGACTTCTCGAGAATCCCGCTCGAAGGGCTCCTGTCCGACGAATACGCGGCGGAGAGGCGGAAGCTGATCGATCCGGCTCGCGCGCAGCGGCGTATCGCCTCGGGCAATCCGAAGATCGACGAGGGCGACACGATCTATCTCACGACGGCCGATCGCAACGGCAACATGGTTTCGCTCATCCAGAGCAACTATCGCGGGATGGGCTCGGGCATCGTCGTGCCGGGGCTGGGCTTCGGCTTCCAGGACCGCGGCGAGCTGTTCACGATGACGCCCGGGCACCCGAACGTCTACGCGCCTGGCAAGCGGCCGTTCCACACGATCATCCCGGCCTTCGTGACGAAGAACGGCGAGCCGTGGCTCAGCTTCGGACTGATGGGCGGCGCGATGCAGCCGCAGGGGCACGTGCAGATCGTCGTCAACCTGATCGACTTCGGGATGGGGCTTCAGGAGGCCGGTGACGCGGCGCGCTGGCAGCACGAGGGCTCCTCGGAACCGACTGGCGAAGAGATGACGGACGGTGGCTTCGTGTACGTCGAGTCAGGGGTGCCGTGGGAGGCCGTGCGTGCGCTGAAGGCGAAGGGGCACGACGTGCGCACCGACGTCGGCGGCTATGGCGGATACCAGGCGATCATGCGCGACGCGAAGCGCGGGGTGTACTTCGGGGCGTCGGAATCGCGGAAGGACGGACAGGCCGGCGGCTATTAGCCCAATCGAGAATTGAGAATCGGGAATTGAGAAATGGCGGTCATCGCGGGGAGTTGAATCGATGATCGAAAACGGAGAGGTTTCGGTCTCTCAATTCTCGATTCCCACTTCTCAATTCAGTTTTTCGTCCTGCCGCGACATCAGCTCGTGGAGGTCCTCGACGGGGCGCGGTCTGCTGAACAGGAAGCCCTGCATCTGTTCGCACTGTTGCGAGCGGAGGAACTCCGACTGGCTCTCGGTCTCGACCCCTTCGGCGATCACCGTGAGGCGCAGCTTGTGCGCCATCGCGATCACCGCGCTGACGATGGCCGCGTCGTTCTCGTTCGTTTCGATGTCGCGCACGAACGACTGGTCGATCTTGAGGCTGTCGATCGGGAAGCGGCGGAGGTAGCTCAGCGACGAGTAACCGGTGCCGAAGTCGTCGATCGAGATGCGAAGCCCCATCGCCTTGAGGTCGACGAGCATCTTGATCGCCATCTCCGGATTGCGCATCGCGTTGCTCTCCGTGATCTCGATCTCGAGGAACTCGGCGGGAAGGCCGGTCTTCTCCAGGACGCGGGCGATGACCTGCGGCAGGTCCTTCTGATGGAATTGCCGCGGCGAGAGGTTGACGGCCACGCGCAGATCCCAGCCACGGTCGCGTCTCCAGGCGGCGGCTTCCGTGCACGCCTTCTCCAGGACCCATTCGCCGATCGGGATGATGAGCCCGACCTCCTCGGCGATCGGGATGAACGTGTTGGGAGGAACCAGCCCGCGCGTCGGGTGAAACCAGCGGATCAGCGCCTCCATGCAGAGCACGCGCCCGTTCGCCGAATCGATCTGCGGCTGGAAGTGGAGCCGGAGCTCGTCGCGCTGAAGCGCGCGGCGGAGGTCGTTCTCCAGCTCGAAGCGCTCGGCCGCGTGATCGCCGCTCGTCTGGCCGAAGAACTCGAAGGTGTTGCGCCCTGCGTCCTTGGCCCTGTACATCGCGACGTCGGCGTTCCTCAGGAGCGTCTCGGCGTCCTTGCCGTCGATGCCCGACATGGCGAGGCCCATGCTCGCGGTCATGAAGAACTCGCGCCCCTCGAGGAGGAAGGGCTCGGTGATCGAAGCAAGGAGCTTGCCGGCGATGTGGGCCGCGTCCTCGCGTGACTTGACGTGATGGAGGATGACGGTGAACTCGTCGCCGCCCAGGCGCGCGACCGTGTCGTACTCGCGCAGGCAATTCTGCAGCCGGTACGCGACCAGCTGAAGGAGCTGGTCGCCCACACGATGGCTCAGCGTGTCGTTGATCGCCTTGAAGTGGTCGAGATCGAGGAAGGCGACGCAGACGTGGCGGGTCAGGCGCCCCGCCTGGCTCAGGGCCACCTCGAGTCGCTCACGGAGAAGCGTGGGGTTCGGCAGCCCGGTGAGGGCGTCGTAGTTCGACTGGTACGCGATCTGTTCCTCGGCGAGGCGGCGGGCGGTGATGTCGAACATCGTCCCTTCGACGAAGACGCGCTCGCCGTCGTCGATGAGCGCGAGATTCTGCAGCGCCCAGGCCGGCGTGCCGTCGGCCTTTCGCATGCAGACCTCGATGCGGCTCTTCGTCCGTTCCTTCTTGAGCTCGCGGAAGAGCGTCTCGCGCTCTTGCGGCTCGAGGTAGGGGCTCGGGTCTCCGCTCTCGAGCAGGGCGCGCTGTGAGGGATACCCGAGCATCTGCGCGAACGAGTCGTTGCAGTCGAGGATCCGCCCCTCCAGATCGCAACGGTAGATTCCGGCGAGGTTGTGCTCGAAGAGCTGGCGGTAGCGGCTTGCGAGCGACCGATGATCGGCGCCCTCGGCCACTGGCGGGACTTCGCGGGCGGTCACGATGATCGAGCCGTCGATCCGCTCGCTGCCCAGGGCGAGCTCCACCCGCGCGGGCTGGCCGGGATGTGACGCCGTCAGCGTGATGCATCGTTCTGCGGCGCCGTCGGTCGAACGGCGTGCAAGCGCAAGTCTCTCGGCAGCGTCCTCTTCGAGAAAACGCTCCGCGAAGAAGGTGCCGTCGAGCGGCAGCCCAAGCAAGGCCGACGCCGGAGCGTTCGCAACAAGCACCGTTCCGTCCGTGCCCAGGACGAGCATCGGCACCGCCGCCGCCTCTACGAACTCCCGGTCGGCCTTCCGGCGGGTTCCACGCTGTTTTTCGGTTTCCGAGGCCATCAGTTCTGCAGTGTAAAGCTTACCGCGCCTTTTGCCGGAATCGTTGTGACTCGCGACACCTTTACCGACCTGGCAACCACGCCCGATGCGCGCATCGTCTTGACTCGCCACTGAATACGAAGTAATGGTGCGATCGTTTCAACGACCCAACCAAAGGGAGTAGACATGGTTTCGATCGAATGGCCGGCCCGCCGCATCCTCAAAGAGCTCTGCAGCCCGGAGCGACGTCGCGACATCCTCCTCGCGTTCTGGACGCGAGGAGACCAGACGAGCCGGCGAATGGCGCAGGCGCAGCTCGCGAAGAGCCTCCACTTCCGCGACGAGACGATGAAAAAGCTCCCGGCCGGGAAGAAGGCCGAGTTGCTCGCGGCTCGACTCGCGTCGACCGAGTTCGAGCCACACTTCGAGGCCGCGTTGCTGACGTTTCACGTCCTCGAGCGCGGCGAGTTGATGGGCGCGTTCCTCGACGCGTGGGGAATCCGGCACAAGGAGGGCTCGATCGAGGACGACGAGTACACCGTGCCGAGCCGCGAGAAAGTCGAGTCGGCGGTCGCCGAGCTGGGCGAGCGATTCGCCAAGGACGACGTCCTGCTCTACGTCGCTACGGCAGGGCTCGTCATGGGGCAGGGGATGCCCGAGTGGCGCGAGTCGACGTGGCCCGTCGTCGACGCGAACGTCTCCGCGTCGTGAGCTCCGGTTCCGCCGCGGCTCAGAGGATGCGCTCTTCGCCCGAGTAGACGTTCATCTGCTCGTCGCGCAGAAAGCCGACGAGTGTCATGCCGAACTCGCGTGCCAGGTCGATCGCGAGGCTCGACGGCGCTCCGATCGCGGCCAGGATCGAGCAGCTCGCGGCCAGCGATTTCTGCACCAGCTCGAATCCTGCGCGGCCGCTGACGAGGATGATCCGGTCGCGGAGCGGAGTCGCCCCGGCAATGAACTGGTTTCCGATGATCTTGTCCAGCGCGTTGTGGCGCCCCACGTCCTCGCGACTCTCGAGAAGCCGCCCCTCGCTGTCGAAAAGCGCCGTCGCGTGAATGCCTCCGGTCGAGGCGAACACCTCCTGCGACGCCCCGAGCGCCGACGGAAGGGAGTGGAGGACGTTAGCGGGGACCCGCGGCCCCTTCTCGAGGGTCGGCTTTACCGCGAGGTGCACTGCCTCGATCGAGGTCTTGCCGCATACGCCGCAGCTCGACGCCGTATAGATGTGGCGCTCGAGCCTTCGGTAGTCGACTTCGACTCCGTCTGCCAGGTCGACACGAACGACGTTCCTGGTCTCGTTCGGCCCCGCTCCGGGGCCGCAATGGCGGATGTCCCTGACGTCCGAGGCCTTCGCGATGATCCCTTCGGTGAAGAGAAAACCGGCGGCGAGCTCGAAGTCGTCGCCGGGCGTGCGCATCGTGATCGAGATTGTCCTGTGGGAGAAGCGTCCGCTTGCCCACGACCCAAGCTGGATCTCGAGCGGCTCCTCGATCGCGACCATGTCGCTCGCGGTCGAGGGGTTCCGCCCACGGGCGAGCCGTGTCCGGGAGATCTCCAAAGCCCGTGGATTGGTCATGTTGGCGCAGATTGTAACGCCCGGCAGCGGGAGGGCCGTCGGGAACAAGTGCGGGGATGGATGCAATTTAGCTCGAAATCTACCAAAACTGAGTCCTCTATTGTGGACACTAAATTGAAATACGGTCCGGAGGGGGGTGGTTGTCGGGCGCTCAAAGAGGGAAGACTGCTCCCGAAACCAAGACAGATGGAGAACGAAACAAACCTATGACGACCAGCCTGCTCATCGACGACGTGCGAGTGATCTGCGCTTGCCAGCGCGGAACTCACGAGACCTCGCCGACGCTGTCTCGCCTGGCCGCCCGCGCGAATGGGGCCTTGCCGCTCGCGCTTTCGCTTTGCCTGGCGATCACCAGCCTCGGATTCACGAAGTGGATTCCCGCCTCGGACCATCCCGCGGTCGCAGGTCTGCCGGAGGCCGATGCCTCCGACGACCGCGCCCTGACCGGCCCCCCGGCCGAGCTTCGAACGGACGACAACGTCGTCAACCGCGAACAGCTCGATGCGGCGCGCCGCAGCTACTTTCACCGCCATGTGCCTTTTGGCGCGCTCATCTATCGCGAAGCGGTTCGCAACGGGCTCGAGCCTGAGCTGGTTGCGGCCATCGTCCGCGCGGAGTCGAACTTCCGGCCGGTTGCCGTCTCTGAGAAGAGCGCTACAGGCCTGATGCAGCTGATTCCCTCGACCGGCAAGGAACACGGGGTCGAGGATCTGACTGATCCGCAGGCGAACGTTCGCGCCGGAGTGAAGTACCTTCGCCGGTTGAACGACCAGTACGGCGGAAACCTCTCCCTGACGCTCGCGGCGTACAACGCGGGCGAGGGGGCCGTTCGCAAGTACGACGGGGTTCCTCCGTACCGCGAGACGCAGCAATACGTGCGTCGCGTTTCCAGCTATCGCCGGGCGTTCCGGCAGGCCGTGGCCTATCAGGCCGTGTACGGCGAGGCCCCTGAGGGCCATCCGGCACAAAGGTGACGGATCGCACCCTTGCGAATCTCGCGAAGGGTGAGAGAATGTGCCGGCTTGAGCGGACCGAGTACCCCGCAATCCTCCCCTTCCCACGCTGTCGACGTGCGCGGAGTCTCGCGCAGGTACGGCCGCCGGTGGGCTCTCATCGACGTGTCGTTCACGGTGCCTCACGGCAAGGTCGTGATGGTTGCCGGGAGGAACGGCTCGGGTAAGTCGACGCTGTTGCGCGTGCTTTCCACCGCGATCCGGCCGGATCTGGGTACCGCGAAGATCGAAGGCTTCGACCTCAAGCACGAGCGCGACGACGTCCGCCGGAAAGTCGCGATCCTTGGACATGCGTCGTACACCTACGACGAGCTGAGCGCCATCGAGAACCTTCAGCTGATGGCGCGGCTCGTCGGAGTCGACTCGAGCCGCGAGGCGATGCTGCACCTGCTCAACCAGGTCGGCCTCGCAGAGCGCGCCGAGGACTCGATCAACACGTTCTCGGCCGGAATGCGCAAGCGGATCTCGCTCGCGCGGGTGCTGTTGCAGAAAGCGACGGTGGTGATGCTCGACGAGCCGTACGGTCAGCTCGATCCTCCCGGATTCCGGTTCATCGACGGGATGGTGCGGCATCTCCGCGACGAGGGTGTGACGCTGCTGATGGCGACCCATCAGCTCGAGCGGGCCTCGGCGCTCTGCGACCTCGGCATCGTGCTCGATCGTGGACGCCTGACCTGGGAAGGAGCGGCGAAGGACCTTCCCAGCGAGGGAGGGCTCGAGCCCGCGGGCACCCCGGAGGGCGGCCCATGAGGCAACTCATTGCCGCGCTCCGCAAGGAGATGTTGCTGCAGTGGAGGACCCGGGCGCAGATTCTCGCCATTTTCGTCTTCGGCGCGACGTCACTGCTGCTGTTCAGTTTCGCCGTGGGGCCGAATTCCACGGCGCTTCGCCTGCACGCTGCCGGGTTCCTCTGGCTCGCCCTTCTGCTCTCCTCGACGCTTGCGCTGGCCGAGAGCTTCCAGCTCGAAACCGAGCAAAAGGGGCTCGAGGGGCTGCTGCTGCTGCCCGCGAGCGCCAGGGCGATGTACTACGCCAAGGCGATCGCCAATGCGTTCCAGCTATCGATCCTCGGCATCGCGCTGGTGCCGGTGATGGTCGTGCTCTACGACGTGAGCATCGAAAACCTGTTCGGGGTGTTCGGGGTCATCGTGCTGGGCGCCGCGGGGCTTTCGGCCCCGGGAACGATTTACTCCGCCATGGCCTCGCAGGCGAGGGCGAAACAAACCCTGCTCCCGCTGCTGTTGTTCCCGCTGGTCGTACCGGTCCTGCTCGCGTCGGTCAAGGCGACCTCGCTTCTCATCGCCGGTGACCCGATGGGCCAGCTCAAGTCATGGGTGACACTAGTCACAAGTTTCGATCTCATCTACTGGTCACTATGCGGCCTGGTATTTGGTCGCGTCGTGGAGGATTGATTGTCCGACCCCCTGTTCGATAACGCCGCATCCGAAGGGCGTCCCGTGGTGGCTTGGGTCCTGATCGGTCTCGGGATCGCAACGCTGTTGTTCGGTTCCTACGTCGGCCTCTTCGTGGCGCCGCAGGAAAAATTCATGGGCGAGGTCTACCGCATCCTCTTCGTCCATGTGCCGACCGCGTGGAACGCGCTGCTCGCGCTCACGTTCGCCTTCGGCTGCGCGCTGATGTTCCTTTTCCGGGGCGACTGGCGCTGGGATGCGCGGCTCGAGGCGGGCATCGAGATCGGCGTCGTGCTCTCGTTTCTCCTCTGCTGCCAGGGTGCGATCTGGGCGAAGCCGACCTGGGGCGTCTGGTGGGACTGGGATCCGCGCCTGACCACGACGGCCGTGCTGCTCGCCGCGTTCCTCGGCATCCTCGCGCTCCGGCGCTTCGTCGACGATCCGGTCAAGCGCGCGACGTGGTCTTCGGTCGCGACGGTGATCGCCTACGTCGACGTGCCGATCGTCTACTTCTCGGTGAAATGGTGGAACTCGCTGCACCAGATGCAGTCGACGCCGAACACCGTGTCTTCCGCGTTTCACCTGCCGCTCCGCGTCAACGCGATCGGCATCCTGCTCCTCCTGATCGGCGTCATCACGCTCCGAACGCGGATCGCGAAGATGCGCCTGCGCGAGGAGCTTGCCCCGCCGGAGCCCGCCGCGGGATCGGCGATGGAATACGCGCCAGGAGCCGGACGATGAACGAGACGAGCGGAGTGATTTCCGGCGGGTGGGAGTTCGTCACCGCCGCCTACGCGATCACGGCAGTCTTCCTGGGGGGGTACGTGGTTTCGGTCCTCGCCCGTTTCTCCAGGGAGAGCAAGGCAGCCCGGCGTCGCGCCTCGGGCTCGGAGGTGAACTAATGAGTGAACCCGTCATGAACGAAGCACCGGTGTCGCGCAAGAACGCGTCGCGAAACAAGTGGGCGGCAGTCGGCGCGTTGGGCGTCGCACTCGTCGCGTTTCTGCTGATCACGGTCAGCGGCATCGGAGACAATCTCGTCTACTACTGGACTCCGAGCGATCTCGAAGCGAACCGCGACAAAGCGGTCGGCGCCACCATCCGTCTCGGCGGCATGGTCAAGCCCGGCTCGATCGTCGGCGGAAAGAACGGATCGACGCTCGAGTTCGACGTCACTGATTACAAATCGACGGTCCACGTGAAATCGAACGGCGTGCCGCCGCAGATGTTTCGCGAAGAGATCGGCGTCGTTGTCGAAGGCACCATGACCGATGCGGGCCATTTCGAGTGCAACCGCCTCATGGTTTCGCACGGCAACGAGTACCGGGCACCCAAAGAAGGTGAGCACCCGGACGTCAAAGAGCTCATCCAGTCAACCGAAGGCCTCGAGTAGCGGAGGGTTCCCCCCGTGGTTCCTCTTATTGGTCGTACCCTGATCCTGCTGTCTCTTCTCGCGGCGGCTTCGGGCGCCATCATCGCGTTCACCGCGGGCTCCCGGAAGAGCGTCGTCGGAGCGCTTTGGGCCCGGCGGTTCGCGTACACCTACGCGATCCTCATCTCGTCGGCGAACTTCCTGATGATCTACGCGCTGATCGCGCACGACTTCACGGTCGGGTACGTCGCGCAGGTCGGCTCGCGGGCCACTCCCCTCTGGGTGACGATCTCGAGCCTCTGGTCGTCGCTCGAAGGATCGATCCTGTTCTGGGGCCTGGTGCTCGGCATCTACGTCTTCGTCGCGACGTGGACCTGCCGCAAGCACTACCCGGAGCATCTGCCTTACGCGATCGCCGTGTGGCTTGCGTGCGGCGCGTTCTTCAGCTTCCTGCTCGCGGGCCCGGCGCAGCCGTTTCACACCGTGCTGAACCCGCCGATGGACGGCCCGGGACCGAATCCGCTCCTTCAGAACCACGTCCTGATGGTACTGCACCCGCCGTTCCTCTACCTCGGCTACGTCGGAATGACGATCCCCTTCGGTCTCGCGTCGGCGGCGCTGCTCGTCGGGCGGCTCGGGCACGAGTTCCTCCGTCCGCTTCGCACCTGGCTGCTGCTTCCGTGGACGTTTCTCACGGTCGCGATCGTCATGGGTGGCTGGTGGGCTTACGAGGTTCTCGGATGGGGCGGCTACTGGGCCTGGGATCCCGTCGAGAATGCGTCGTTCCTGCCATGGCTGACCGCGACGGCGGCGCTTCACTCGGCGCTCGTCATGGAGCGACGCTCGATCCTCAAGGGTTGGACCGTCACGCTCGTGATGGCGAGCTTCCTGCTGACGGTCCTCGGCACATTCATGACGCGCTCGGGCGTGTTCAACTCCGTTCACTCGTTCACGCAGAGCTCGATCGGACCCACGATCCTGGCATTCCTTGCGGTCTCGCTCGTCTGGTCGGTGCTGATCCTCGCAATGCGCGTCGATCATCTCTCCGCCGAAGGTCAGATCGATTCGGGCAAGAGCCGCGAGGGCGCGTTCCTCGCGAACAACCTGCTCTTCGTGCTCTTCACCTTCACGGTGCTGATCGGCACGGTCTTCCCGCTGGTGGTCGAGGCGGTCAAGGGCGTGCAAATGAGCGTCGGAAGCCCCTACTTCAACAGGATGTCGGTGCCGATCGGTGTTGCACTGCTGTTTCTCATGGGCGTCGGTCCGGCGCTTCCGTGGGGAAGGGCGACGAAGCAGCAGATGATCAAGGCTCTCGTTCCGCCAATCATCGGCGGAGTCATCCTGCTCGCGATCGGTTTCGCTGTCGGCGCGCGCAACGCATGGACGCTGCTGGCTCTCTTCTTCGGCGGATACACGGCACAGGTGACCCTGCGTGAGATGTGGCTGCCGCTCGTCCAGAGGATGAAGGGAGGCGCGGGCATCGGCCAGGCGCTCGTCGAAGGCCAGCTCGTTCGCGGGCGCCGGCGTTTCGCCGCGTACGTCGTTCACGCGGCGGTCGTGGTCATCATCGTTTCGATCGCGGTGTCGAGCACGATGCAGCAATCGACAGAAGTGCAGCTGATGAAGGGCCAGTCGGCGAAGATTGGCCCGTACGAATTGACGCTCCAGGGCGTCGAGACGGTATCGGAGGCGCATCGAGAGGGAGTGCTCGCGAGGCTCTCCGTGACGAAGAACGGCAAGCCCAGCGGCGAGATGCTGCCGCGGATGAACTACTACGCGATGAGCAAGGATCCGATCGGCACGCCCGAGGTTCGGACGACGCTCACGCACGACCTTTACCTGTCGATCATGAACATCGACGAGCGCTCGCAGTCGGTCGGCCTTCACCTGATCATCAACCCGATGGTCGGCTGGATCTGGATCGCGACTGGAGTCATGGCGCTCGGCGGCTTCATGGCGACCTGGCCGACGAAGTCACGACGCAACGAGGCAATTCTGCGTGACGCCGCGCAAGCGCGCGGAGGAGAGGCCGTCGTTGAATCGTAAAGTTCTCATCGCCGGCCTCGTCATCGTCGTTCCGTTCATCGTCCTGCTGGTGATGAACCTTGGGCGCGACCCGCACAAGGTCGACTCGCCGCTGATCGGTAAGGCGTCGCCGCCGTTCTCGCTGCGACAGGTTGGAACACCCGCCGTCGTCGACATCATGTCGCTGCGCGGCAAGCCCGTCGTCCTGAACTTCTGGGCGACCTGGTGCGTGCCTTGTTATGCCGAACACCCCGTGCTCGTCGCGGGCGCCCGCCAGTACGCGGACAAGGCGCAGTTCGTCGGCGTCGTTTACGACGACCAGGAGAACAAGATCGTCCAGTTCCTCGCCGAGAACGGGTCGAGCTACCCGACGCTGTTCGACGAGTCGGGGCAGACCGCGATCGCCTTCGGCGTCTACGGTGTGCCCGAGACGTTTTTCCTCGACGCGGACGGAAAGATCGTCGACAAGCACGTCGGCCCGCTCGATCCCGCCACTCTCGAAGCCAAGCTCCGGCTCGCCGGGGCATTCAGGTGAGTCCGATGACATTCCGCCACACCATCGCGCGACGGTTCGTGCTCGCGTTGACGCTGCTCATGCTCGTGCTTCCCCTCGCGGCGCAGGCGCCCGAGCGGTCGGACGAGATCAAGTCGCCCGATCCGAAGTGGGTCGTCGGCGATCCCGCGGGCCCGCCGCGGACGGGTGTAGAGCTCGAGAAAGAAACCGCGCGTGTCGCGAGCCTTCTGCGCTGCCCGGTCTGCCAGGGGCTCTCCGTCAACGACTCGCCTGCCACGATGGCGCAGAACATGAAGCGCCAGGTGCGCGACCTCGTGGCGAAGGGCTACTCCGAAGAGCAGGCACTGCTCTATTTCGAGCGCGCCTACGGAGAGTTCGTGCGCCTCGAGCCGCCGCTCCGCGGGGTGAACTGGCTCGTCTGGGCCGCGCCCGTCGCGCTGCTCGTCATCGGGGGGTTCTTCGTTCTCTTCATGATGAAGCGGCTGCAACGAGCACCGAAGAATGTCGAGGTCGCGAGCGTCGACTCGGCGACGCCGGGTCGTGACACGCTTCCCGACGACGAGCATCTTGCGCACTACGTGCTTCGCACGCGCGAGCTGGCCTATGGCTGGCCGGGCGGGCTCTCGCCCGCGTCGCGCGGCGAGGGCGGGGAGGAGTCGCGATGATGATGCTGATGCAGGCACCACCAGTCGACTGGACCCTGCCGATTGCGATGCTCCTCGGCGGGCTCGTGATCGGTACGATCGTCGCGATCGTCGTCTCGCAACGGAGCCCGAAAACGCGGAAGGACGACGCCCCCCTCGACGCCAACTCGCACGAGCTCGAAGTCCGCGATCTCGGTGCGAAGCGCGACTCGCTCTTCGACCAGCTTCGCGAGCTCGACGACACGAGCGCGAAACGCGACGCCGATCAGCTTGCCGTCGAGCGCTACGAGCTCGAGCTCGAAGCGGCGAGAACGCTTCGCCGGCTTGACGAGCTGACGGGACGCCACGCGCCCTCGAAGCGCAGTGCTCCCGGCGCGAAGGCTGTCGCGGCCGCCGCTCCGGCAGTCGAGGTCGAGACGGTCGTCGCTCCCCCGAGTCCAGTGAAGGGATTCCTCTGGGGAATCGGCAGCGCAGCCGCGATCGTCGCCCTCGTCTTCTTCGTCGCGAAGTCGGCGGACGAACGGGGCGACGGTGGCTCGATGACCGGCAACATCCCGGGTGGTGGAGGCATGCAGTCGGGAGACGGCGCGCCGCAGGATCCCGAGATGCAGCAGCTGCTCTCGCGCGTGCAGGCAAATCCGAACGACCTCGACCTTCGTAACGAGCTCGCGTTCCAGCAGCTGATGCGCGAGCAGCTCATGGGAGTGTTCGAGACGACGCAGTACGTTCTCGAGCGACGGCCCGGCGACCCTGCGGCGATGACCTATCAGTCCGTCGTACGGCTCGCGATGGGGCAGTCGGCCGAAGCGGAGCAGATGCTGAAGCGAGCGATCGAGGCGCGGCCCGACCTGCTCGACGCGCGCGTCTACCTCTCGCTCACGTACGCGCAGCTCGGACGCTATGACGAGGCCAAGGCAGCCATCGACGAGGCGATCCGCCTGAGTCCCGCCGAGGCCGACCGTCTCCGCCAGCTCTGGTCGCAGATCGAAGCGCAGAAAGCCGCGGGCCCTCCGCCGTCGACCGCGGGGAAGAAGGACGATCCTCATGCCGGCATCGCACTCCCGCCGATGAGCGGAGAAGGCGTGCAGCCCGCCCAGGCGCCGCCATCGACGGCGTCGTCGGATCCGCGCGCGGTGCGCGGAACGCTGACGCTCGCCGCGGGGGGGAGCGTGCCGCGAGGCGCGGCCGTGTTCCTGATCGTGCGCACGGCCGGAGCGAAAGGCGGCGCGCCCGTGGCGGTCGCGCGCGTGGACGCCGGCTCGTTCCCGCTCGCGTTCGAAGTCAGCCTCGCGAACTCGATGATGGGGCAGCCGCTTCCCGACTCCATGCTCATCGAGGCGCGCGTCGATCTCGACGGCAACCCGATGACGCGCGATGCCGGTGCCCCGTCCGGGTCCGCCGACAACGTCGCAGCGGGATCTTCGGGAGTGAAGATCGATCTCTCGGTTCGCTGACCGGTCACGACATCGATTGGCCCTTCGGGCACCGGATTCCGGTGCCCGATTTTTTTGCGGGGAGTGCGGCTGCCGTTCCGCCGTGAGGTCGATTCGGCTAAACTCTGCGAATCATGGATAACTCGCTGCAGGGTAATCTCGGTCATTTCTCTCTCCATGACGTTCTTCGCTTCCTCGCGGACGGAGGACGTACGGGAACGATGAAGCTCACCAGCGGCGGCCGCGAAGCCATCGCGTGGCTCGACGGAGGCGCGATCGTCTTCGCCTGGTCCAACCAGGAGCAGATGCGGATGCCGCTCGTGCTGGCGCGGCGCGGAAAGCTGACGAAGGATCAGCGCGCACGGCTCGAGGAGCTCGCCAAACAGGAAGGCGAGCGCTTCGCGCAGGCGGCGATCAAGCAGGGTGTGTTCAAGGCCGATCAACTCCGCGACCTTTCCGCGGAGTACGTCGCCGAAGTGATGATCGACGCTCTCCTCTGGGACGGCGGTTCGTTCGGATTCTCGGTCGAGCTGGCGCTTCCCGACTCGGCGGTTCCGGTGCTGCTCAAGGTCGACGATCTGCTCGAGCGCGGCGCGAAGCGCGAGGCCGAGTGGGCGGAGTGCCGCAAGCTCTTCCCGAACCCCGCTCAGGCCTTCCAGGTCATGGGCGACCCCGAGGCCGACGAGAAGATCACGCTCAGCGTCACGCAGTTCAAGACGCTGCTCAAGATCAAGGAACTCGGCGCCGCGAGCGTCGAACAACTCTGCCTGATGCTCGACCGCGATCCTCTCGAGACCTACCGGACCATGGACGGCCTCCGCACTGCGGGGCTGATCGTCGAATCGTCGGCGCCCGTTGCCGTCGCGACTGCGCCAGCCGTCAGGCCGGTGCCTCCTCCACCGGCTCCCGCTCCTCCCGTCGTCGCCGCGCCCCCCCCGCCGCCGCCGGCACCGGAGCTCGAGAGCGAGGACGATGTCCCGACGGCAGTCGCGGACTGGCGTGATCAGGTCGCGCATCCCGCACCCGATGCCGCTGGCATTCCGGAACCGGAGCCGACTGTTGCCACGCCGCTGGCTTCGTTCCGTCCCGCGCCGGAGCCGTCGATCGAGTCGCTCATCGGAGTGCTCACGCTCGACAATGCCGACAAGACTTCGTTCCCTCTTTTCGAGACGGAACACTCGGTCGGACGCGAGGCGAACAACTCGATTCAGGTTCCCGACTCGAGCGTCTCGGGGGCGCACGCACGGATCCGGAAGACGCCCGAGGGATATCTGCTCGAGGATCTGAACAGCCGAAACGGAACGTACGTGAACGGCGAACGGATTCAGACCCGCCTGCTTCGGAACGACGACAAGATCCGTCTCGGCAAGGTCCACATGGTGTTCAACCTGCCGACTCAGATGCAGCCGCCGAAGACGACGGCCCCGGGCGACTAGCGTCGGCGGTCTCTCGTCGGCGCATTGACGGCGCTTCACGCAGCGAGCTGCGCGAAGCGCCGTTTTTCGTTGTGCCCGCGCGTCGTTTTCGAATGGTGCAGCGCGTGCGTCGCGGACTGACCGCGCAGGGCTTCCCGGCGTTCGCGAAACGCTTTCAAAAGAATTCACATTTGGATGTGAGTTGTGCTAAAACTCAACTCGTTTCCAAAAACTAAAGTTCGGATGAACGGAGAAGCTCGGCGAAGTCATGAGCTCACGCCAGAGATTTGATCTCATCATCGTCGGCTCGGGCCCCGCGGGTATTGCAACCGCGTCGCACGCGCACGACAACGGCATCAACTACGTGCTTCTCGAGAAGACTGACCATCTCTCGGACACGATCTTCTGCTATCAGGCACGCAAGTACGTCATGGCGGAGCCGATGGCGATCCCCGCGCGCGGCGACGTGCCGTTCGAAGCGGGATCCCGCGAGCAGATTCTCGGAGCATGGGAATCGCACGCGAAGAACAAGCAGCTGAAGGTCGAGTACAACAAGGAAGTCAAGTCGGTGAAGAAGGTCGGCGCGACCTTCGAGGTCAAGGCCGCCGACGGCAGCGAGTACGAAGGCAAGTGGGTCGTGCTCGCGATGGGAACGCAGGGATCGCAGCGCAAGCCCGGGTGCCCCGGCGAGGACATGTCGCACGTCCTCTATCGCCTCGCGGATCCTTCCGAATACGCCGAGAAGGACATCATCGTCGTCGGCGCCGGCGATTCCGCGATCGAGATCGCTGTCGCGCTGGCCGACGAGAACCGCGTGAGCCTCGTCGTGCGCTCGGCGGAAATCGTCCGTGCGAAGGACAGTCTCATTCGCGAGGTGCTCACGCGGCAGGCGCAGGGCAGCATGACGGTCTACTACGGCACGACGCTGAAGGAGATCACCCTCGGCCATACCGACCTGAACGTGCGCGGAGAGACCGTTCGCGTTCGGAGCGACTACATCTTCCTGAAGCTCGGAGCCGACGCGCCCCGGAAGTTTTTCGAGTCGATCGGCGTGAAGTACACGAGTTCCGACAAGGACGCGCGTCCTTCGCTGACGCCGCAGTACGAGTCGGTCGACGTTCCTGGGCTGTTCCTGATCGGCGCCGCGAGCGGTCGCGACCTGGTCAAGCTCGGCATGAACCAGGGGTGGGAAGTCGTCGAGCATCTCTGCGGACGCAAGGTCGATCCGGCCGACGAGGCCGTGCTCAAGGAGCGGCTGCCGCACTGGAGCGGTTCCGTCGTCGAGCGAATGCAGCAGATCAAGCAGCGCGTGCCGCTGCTGGCCGCGGCCGACGACGAGAATCTCCGCGAGATGTTCCTCTCGACGAACGTGCGTGAATACCGCGACGGCGAGGCGATCATCCGCCAGAACGACTACACGAACGAGTTTCTCATCATCGCCGAGGGGCGCGTGCAGCTCTGGGTCTCTCCGGAGGGATCGAAGGAGCAGCGGAAGATCACGACGATGACCGCGGGGAACTTCTTCGGCGAGATGAGCCTGATCTCCGGCCGCCGCCGCACGGCAACGGCGATCGCGGAAGGACCCACGCGGATCATCGAGGTTCCGCGCAAGGCGATTCTCAAGCTGCTCGTCACGTCGCCGCGAGTGAAGGATCTCGTCGACCAGGCGTTCCTGATCCGCGCGATCCAGGGATATCTCTTCGGCGACACGCCCGCGACGGTGCTGGGCGAGCTCGCCGCCAAGGCGACGATGATCACGCTCGCCAAGGATGCACCGGTGTTCAAGGAAGGCGATCCGGGCGACGCGTTCTACCTGATCCGCAACGGCATGGTGAAGATCGGCAAGACTTCGAACGACAAGGAGATCGTCCTTTCGTATCTCGTCGCCGGCAACTTCTTCGGCGAGTCGGCGCTGCTCGAGGGCGCGCCGCGCACCGCGACCGTGACGACGATCTTCCCGTCGGAGCTGATCAAGCTTTCGAAGCGGGACTTCGACCAGTTCCTCGACAGTCAGCCCGAACTGAGGAAGAAGCTGCTCAAGAAGCTCGAAGACCGGCGCGTGCTCAGCCTCATCGCCGAGGCGACGCCGGGGTCGGGGAGCATCCTGAACGACCTGATCCGCGAAGAGGTCGTCATGGGAACGCACTCGCTGATCATCGACAACCACAAGTGCGTGCGGTGCAGCAACTGCATCCGCGCGTGCGAGGGGGTCCACGCCGACGGGCAGTCGCGCCTCTCGCTCACGGGCATCCAGCTCTACAACCTGCTCGCGCCGAACTCGTGCTGGCAGTGCCAGAACCCGATGTGCATGCTCGACTGTCCGCCCGACGCGCTCACGCGCGACCCGCGCGGCGAGGTCTACATCCGCAGCAACTGCATCGGCTGCGGCAACTGCGAGAGGAACTGCCCGTACGGCAACATCTTCATGGTGCATCCGAAGCATGAAGGCGGCGGTCTGTTCGGCTGGATCAAGGGACTCTTCAGCAAGGAGAAGGCGGCGCACGACGAGGTCGAACGCACGCTGGCGGTCAAGTGCGACCTCTGCCGCGAGATCAGCGGCGGGCCGGCGTGTGTTCGCAGCTGTCCCACGGGCGCCGCGGTCCGGCTCACTCCCGAGGAATACCGGGGCACACTCGAGGAACTGGTCATCATGAGAGGAGAGCGTTAGGCGTGCCAATCCCGCGTTACGGTGTCCGCTGGCGCATCATCGCCCTCGTTCTGACGATCGGGCTCGTCGCGTCGTACGTCTGGTACCAGGGGCGCGAGCCGTTCACTCACGGTGGAACGCCGACGGGCCTCATCTACGGCTTCGTCGCCCTCTTCATGATGGGGTTCCTGCTTTATTTCGGCATCCGGAAGCGCGCCTACCGCAGTCGCTTCGGCACCCTGCAGGAGTGGTTGCACGCACACATCTGGCTCGGTCTCTTCAGTTTCTTCGTGATCGTGGCCCATACCGGCCTCCGCTTTCAGGACAAGATTGCCGTGGCGCTCTTCGTGGTGATCGTCGGGGTGATCGCCACGGGCATCTTTGGGGCGCTGCTCTACAAGACGATTCCGAGAGAGCTGACGGAGATCCAGTCGAACCTCACGGGGCAGGAGATCTCCGACCAGCTCAATCAGCTTTCGAAGGCGATGGCGCGAATCGCGTCGGGCAAGTCGTCGCCGTTCCAGAGGATCTACTACAGTCTCCAGCGCGAGGCGATGCCGGGATTCCTGGCGGGCTGGAAGCTCATCCTCTCGAGCGGCAAGCGGAACGAGAAGGCGGGAGACTGGACCGGCCTGGTCGGGATGGTCGAGAAGAGCGAGCAAGACGAGCTTCGTCAGTTGCTCGTCGCCTCGCGCCAGCAGAAGGAGCTGCATCTTCGCCTCGTCTACCAGCAGCGCTACCGCAACATTCTCGATTTCTGGCTCTACCTGCACATTCCCCTGTCGGTTGCGATGATCGTGCTGATCTTCGCGCACGTGTGGGGTGTCTTCTACTACGGCGTGGTCAAGTTCTGAGGACGCGAGCCCCGCGAGACGGCTCGACGAGATACGGCGAACGATGAGCTTCATCATTCAGAGGATCGAAGGCTCCAAGGTCATTCTTCGGGAGCACAAGGGCTCGACGCTGCGGATCGGACGCGGCACGGATGCGCAGCTCCGATCGGAGAATCCGGTCGTTGCCCTCGAACACGCCATCATCGAGGCGCTCGAGTCGGGCTACGACATCGTCGACCGCGGCAGCATCACCGGCACCTACCTGAACGGCAGGACGATCGAGTCGAGCCGGCTCGGCAAGGGTGACGAGATCGAGATCGGCGACCTTCGGATCACGGTGCAGTCCGCCGACGCGGGCCGGCCGCTCTTCATCCGCGTCGAGGAGACCGACGAGGAGAG
Organism: Thermoanaerobaculia bacterium; assembly: GCA_023700825.1. Lineage (GTDB taxonomy): Bacteria > Acidobacteriota > Thermoanaerobaculia > Gp7-AA8 > Gp7-AA8 > JACPDH01. The sequence continues at coordinate 26,371 of JAMPYE010000003.1, forward strand.
CGCCGCCGACGAGGACATTCCGGTGCCCGTGGGCACCGTCGCTCTCCCTCGGCCCGCTCCCGGAGGCGTGCTCAAGGCGCCGCGCGTCGACTACGTCGCGTCGTATCAGCTGCAGCGGAAGTTCCTCTCGAAGACCGTCGTGGCGTGGATGGCGATTCTCGTCGCTCTCACGACGCTCGGACTCGTCACCGTCGGCAACCAGCAGGTGGCGTTCCGCCCCGGCAAACTCTCCGTCGCGCACACCCAGGCCGCGGTCGAAGGCGTGCGACTGATCGGCGAGAGCAACTGCAGCGCGTGCCACGCGCCGTGGGGCGGCGCGACCGACGAGAAGTGCCAGGCATGTCACAAGCAGGCCGGTCACCAGGAAGGCCTCGCGCAGGTTGGCGCATGCACGGCGTGCCACACCGAGCACCGCCAGCTCGCGAATCTCGGCGAGGTCTATCAGCGCGAGTGCCTCGCGTGCCACAAGGAACTGCAGCCCGATCCCGGCAAGACGCTTCGCGTCGCGAAGAACATCACTGCGTTCGAGAAGGACCATCCCGAGTTCAAGCTCACCATCCTCGCCGGCGGCAAGGAGACGAAGGTCAGCCTGAGCGACCCGAAGGGTCGTTCGGCCGACGCCAATCGCTTCAAGTTCAACCACCAGTGCCACGTCGTCGGCACCTGCAACAAGCGACCCCCGACGATCGAGAACCCGGTCCAGGAAGTCGAGAAGCTGACGTGCGACTCGTGCCACAAGGTTCAGGGCGACACGGGCATCATCGACGACCGCTCGTACGACAAGTACTGTGCGCGCTGCCACCCTCTCACCTTCGACAACCGCTTCCCGCCGGTTCCTCACCATCTGAACCTGCAGACCGTCGCCGGCTACATCGCCAACGCCTACTCTGGAAACCAGAACATCCTGAAGATGAGCGCCGAGGAAGTCACTCGCGTCTTCGCGTCGGGCTCGTCGAACCAGATCAACGTGGGAAGCGAGATCGTCCGCAGCGCGCAGCGAACGGTGCAGGCGCGATGCAAGGTCTGCCACGACTTTCAGCCTAACGGGGAGGCCGTGCGTCCGCCGACCAAGTCGAACCGCTGGTTCAAGGGCCAGCGCGTCTTCGACCACGGCAAGCACCTCAACGAGAGCGTCAAGACCAAGTGCATCGACTGCCACGAAGGCGTGGTCGAGAGCAAGAAGACGTCCGACGTCAACATGCCGGGCATCAAGACCTGCGTCGGCTGCCACAAGGCGGCGAGCGAGTACAAGGACAAGGGCATCGAGACGTGCCAGACGTGCCACGCGTACCACTCGCTGACGGTGTCGCAGGGAGCGGGTTGGACGCTCAAGGCCTCCGTCATTCCTGCGGAGATGCGACTCATCGCGCTCGGAGGCAAGTCGGAGTCGCAGCAACCCGGCAAGCCGGCGACGAACCGCTTCGCGGTACCCCTTTGGGCGGCGTTCGCCGTGCCGATCGGCCTGGTCGTGCTCATCGGAGTCGTCGGCGGGTTGCTCGGCGCGATCCGTGCGCGCGCCGCCGCTCCGACTCCTCCTCCCGCGCCGCCCAAGCCCAAGGGCGGAGCGCCGAAGCCCGCACCTTCCGCCGCGCCCGCTGCGCCCCCGAAACCCGCAGCCCCGAAACCTGCTGCGCCTAAACCGAAGCCGGCGCCCCCGCCTCCTCCCGTTCTTCCCGAGAGCACGGTGGCGATGGATCTCTCCGAAGTGAAGCGTACGGTCGCGGAGGCGCTGCCGGCGGGACCGACGGTGAATGCCGAGTACTTCGGCAGAATCGCCTTCACCGGAGGGAAGTTGTCGGGACAGAGCTTCACGATCGATCCCGACAAGGGTCTCTTCATCGGACGAGACCGCGAGGTCGCGAGCGTCGTGATCGATGACTCCCGCATCTCGAGACGCCACACGTGGGTCGGCGTTAGGGACGGCAAGGTCGTCGTGGTCGATCAGAAATCGACCAACGGCACGTACCTGGAGTCGACTCAGAACCGGATCACCGAGGCGGAGTTGAAGGAAGGCGCAGTCGTGATTCTCGGGGAGAACGCGGCGAGTTTCAGGTATGAGCGCTGATTTCCGGGTTGACAAGACACGGATCCAAGGTTACGTTTTCGCCACAACTTAAAAAGGTGAATCGATGAGCCCAAGAGCCTTGCATCGTGGGGTAGTACGCCGTTTTCTGCTCATTTTCACGATATCCCTGCTGGTCGGCGCGGGCGCAGCGCTGGCGCAGCCGACTCCTCCCGACTGCGCGGGAGTCGACGTCGTCGGTTCTCCCTGTCGCGACGGGCGCCCCGGGGGGATCGAGGCGGCGGAGGGATCGTTCCTTCCGCTCAACGCCGACGAGGTGAGAAGCCTGGCGGTGACGGCGTCGGTTCTGATCGACGATCCGAAGATCACCGTGGCGGTGGTCGATCGGGCAGGCAGGGTTCTCGCGATCGTGAGAAATCCCGAGGCCGACCCCGCGAACGACGAGTTGGCAGTGGGCGTCGCGCGCACGTCAGCGTTCTTCAGCCACAACACCGCGCCGCTCTCGTCGCGCACCGTGCGTTTCATCAGCAGCCTGCACTTCCCACCTGGCGTGAAGAAGGCCTACGAGAACGCGCTGTACGGGATCGAGAACACCAATCGCGGCTGCGACTTCAACCTTCAGTTCAACGCGGGAAAGTGCATTCCCCGCGCGACTTCCGTCGTCAATGCCGGACCCTGCAACGGGCTCGACAACTCCGGCTGCGGGCCGGGGATCGTGACGGGCAAGCCGCAGCCGTTCGATCAGCACGAGGACGGGAAGCACCCGGCGCCGATCGGACTGCAGGGACCCTTCAACCCGGGCGGTCTGCCGGTCAATGCGGGCGGCATTCCGCTCTACCGCATCGGCAGTTTCGAGATTCTCAAGGGAAGCCTCGCCGAGGGCAATGCGAAGGTCGAAGTCGAAGGGCCCAGCTACATGGTCGGAGCCATCGGAGTCGCGGGCGTGTCGTCGGACCACGCGGAGTTCGCGGCGTTCGGCGCGGCCGCGCTCGGAGTCCCCGGGGTCATCTTCCCGGCTCCGTCGTTCCCCGAACTGCCGCGGCCCGGGCGAGTCATCATCGACGGAATCCGCCTTCCTTTCGTCGACCAGGGGTTTCGTCCGAAAGGCACGAGGCAGGCGGCGGCGGCTTCGGGGACGTTCATCGTCGGTCCGAATCCCGGAGGGTGCGTCGGCAACCGTTATCTCGCCGGGCCGATCGGATCGCCCGAGCTGAGCCGTGACGAGGTGGACGGGATCATTCGCCGCAGCGTCGCGACCGCGCAGAAGACGCGCGGATACATCCGCCTTCCGCTGAACTCCTACTCGCGGATGGTCATCGCCGTCTCCGACCTGAACGGCAACATCCTCGGGCTCTATCGCATGCCGGACGCGACGATCTTCTCGATCGACGTCGCGGTGGCGAAGGCTCGCAACGTCGTCTACTTCAGCGGCGCAGGAAACTCGGATCTGCCCGGCGTGCCGGTGGGTACCGCGGTCAACGCCCGCACGCTCGGTTATGCCGGCTCCCCGCTCTTCCCGGGTGGCATCGATTTCACGGACCCGGGGCCGTTCTTCGACATCTTCCTCAACGACCTCGCCAACGCCTGTTCACAGGGGTTCCAGGCGCCTAACGCCAACCAGAACGGGATCGTCTTCTTCCCGGGCTCGACGCCGCTCTATCGGAACGGGGTTCTGGTCGGTGGCCTCGGGATTTCCGGGGACGGCGTCGACCAGGACGATTACGTGACGCTCAAAGGAGCAGCAGAGTTCTACCCCGATCCCTCGATCTGGGCCGATCGCGTGAAGATCGACGGAGTCCGACTGCCGTACCTCCACCTTCCCCGCCAGCCGGAAGGCGTAACCGAGAAATTCATTGAGCCCTTCGATGAGCCATAGAACGAACGCACTCGCTCTTGCCGCGGCGGTTCTGATCGCCGTGGCCGCGCTCGGCGCGCACGCCGAGGATCTGACGCTGACGATCGGGGTGTCGGCAGACACGCCGGTCTACGCACACACCGCGAGGCCGGAGATCGCCGGCTCGACGAACGCCCCGCCCGGTTCGGTCGTCGCCATCACGATCGACGGACAGACGCAGAACGCGCAGGTCGGCGAGGACGGCAAGTTCTCCGTCGAATGGGGCATCGACCTCGAGGTCGGGTCGCACCTGGTCAGCGCGAGCGTTTCGACTGCCGACGGCCGGAGCGCGAAGGCCGAGCAGGATCTTCGCGTCGACCTCGAAGAGTTCATGCCGCGCCAGCCGATCGAGCCGCTTCTGATTCCGGAGCCGCTCCCGCGGATCGTCCCGAACATCGAGGACTTCGCCGCGTACACCGACCGCTGGCAGATCTCCCCGCCGGCCGACTACGAGTTGCAGGTGTCCCCGCGAGGGAAGTGGGATCCGTACAACCAGAACATCCTCAAGGGAGACAAGCCTCGCTTCGGCAAGGACATCTTCCTGAACCTGACCGGAATCTCCGACTTCCTCGTCGAGATCCGCGACCTGCCGACGCCCACGGGCATCTCGACCGACGACCCGACCTCGTTCCCGTTCTTCGGTGACAGCGAGCAGGTCGTCATGAACCAGAACGTCGTGATGACCGCGGACCTCTACAAGGGCCTGACCACCTTCCGCCCCGCGACGTGGCGTGCCCGCGCCACCCTGGTGGGCAACGTGAACCACGTGATTCTGCAAGAGGCGAACGCCGTGAACATCGACGTGCGAGAGGGGACCGATCGCACGGATGGAACCTTCGCCGTGCAGGAGCTCTTCTACGAACGCAAGCTCGCCGACCTGACTGAGAGCTTCGACTTCATGTCGATCCGCGCCGGGGTGCAGAGTTTCGTCAGCGACTTCCGCGGCTTCATCTTCAACGACCAGAACCTCGGTGTCCGTTTCTTCGGCAACTGGGACGCGAACCGTTACCAGTACAACGCGGCTTTCTTCGATCGTCTCGAGAAGGACACCAACAGCGGGCTCAACAAGGTGGAGCGGCGCGAGCAGCAGGTGTTCATCATGAACGCCTACCGGCAGGACACGTTCGTGCCGGGTTACACCACTCAGGTCAGCTTCCACTACCTCCACGACGATCCGTCGGTGTACTACGACAAGAACGGCTTTCTCGTGCGCCCTGCGCCGGTCGGTGACTTCGTGCCGCACGAAATCGACGCTTACTACCTCGGCTGGTCAGGGCTCGGCAAGGTCGACGTCTGGAACGTCGATCACGCGTTCTACTACGTTACCGGCAAGGACAGTCGTAGCCCGATCGCGGGCTCGGATCCGCTCGGCGGCGGAGTCGGCAACGACGGCGTCACGCCGGGTTCGGCCGAGGTCGACATCAACGGGTACATGGGCTTCGTCGAGATCTCGCGCGACTACGACTGGCTTCGCCCGAGGGCGGCGATCTTCTTCGCGTCGGGAGACGACGACCTGTACGATCGCGACGCGGAAGGCTTCGACGCGGTCTTCTCTAACGTGAACGCGCTCGGCGGCGGCTTCAGCTTCTGGAACCGCCAGGGAATCCGTCTTCCTGGGACGGGCGTCGGCCTCACGCAGCGCGGAAGCCTCCTGGCCGACCTGACGAGCAGCAAGGACGAAGGGCAACCGGAGTTCGTGAACCCGGGCGTGCAGATCGCGAGCGTCGGACTCGACGTCGACGTCACCCCGAGGATCAAGGCGATCTTCACGACGAACTACATTCGCCTGGCCAAAACCGAGGTCGTCGAGGGCCTGATCTTCCAGGACGACGTCGACAAGGAGATGGGGCTCGACGTGAGCCTCGGCGTCCGTTACCGACCGTTCTTCTCGAACAACATGACCGTCCTCGGTGGCGCGGCGATGTTCGCGCCTGGCTCGGGCTGGGAAGACATCTACGAAGACGACGATCTGCACTGGCAATTCTTCACGACACTGACTCTGCAGTTCTGACCGAGGCACGCGCGCCATGACTCAAATGATCGGAAAACTGACCACCAATCCGCCGCGCGCCGCAATCGCGGTGATCGCCTTCGTCGCGATTCTCTGCCTGCCGGCGATCGTCACGTCGTCGACCAGCGGCACACAGGTCGACGCGACGACCGCGTTGATGTCCCAGACGCACGAGCAGGCGCTCGCGAAGAGCCGTTCATGCCTCGGCTGCCACGAAGGGATCGAGGACGCGCACGCCTCCGACGCCGTCAAGCTCGGCTGCACCGACTGTCACGGGGGTGACGCGAACGTCGCGGTCACGAAGGGATGGTCGCGCGAGTCGGCCGAGTACGAGCAGGCGATGAACTCGTCGCACGTGCTGCCCCGCCATCCGGAGAACTGGGTGCGCGACGGGCGGCGCACGTCGTCGAATCCGACGAACTCTTACGTCGACCTGATGAAGGAGCCGGCGGAGTTCGTGAAGTTCATCAACCCCGGCGATCTCCGCGTCGCGCAGGAAGCGTGCGGCGGCTGCCACCAGAAGCAGGTCAACAACGTGCCGAAGAGCACGATGGCGACGGCACAGACGTTCTGGGCGGCCGCTTCGTACGCGAACGGAATCCTCGGTCTCAAGTACGGCATCCTCGGCGAGCACTACACCCGCGACGGCGAGCCGGGCATGATCAAGGAAACGCGCACGCTCACCGACGAAGAGAAAGCGCGTGGCGCACTTTCCGTGGCGCTGCCGCTTCCCCGCTGGGAGCTCATCCAGCCGGGTGAGTACTTCCGCGCGTTCGAGCGCGGCGGCATCGAGTCGGGGAACACGCCGCCTGAGCCAGGCAATCCGAACATCCTGGAGGAGGCGGGCAAGCCCGATCTCCGCCTGAGCAATCGGGGCCGCGGCACGGGCCTCCGCATCAGCCCCGCGCTGATCAACATTCACAAGACCCGACTCAACGATCCGCACCTGTCGTTCCTCGGTACGAACGACCACCCGGGCGACTATCGCTCTTCGGGTTGCAGCGCGTGCCACGTCGTCTACGCGAACGACCGCGATCCGTTTAACTCCGGCCCCTACGCGAAGTACGGCCACCAGGGGCTCAGCCAGACCGGCGACCCGACGATTCCGAAGAACGAGAAGGGCCACCCGATCCGCCATCGCCTGAGCCGTGCGATTCCGACGGCGCAGTGCATGGTCTGCCACATGCATCAGCCTAACTCGTTCGTGAACACCTATCTCGGCTACACGATGTGGGAGAACGAGATCAACGCGGAGTTCATGTATCCGAAGAAACAGAAGTACCCGACGGCCGAGGAGGAGGATGCGATTCACATCCACAATCCCGAAGGCTCGTCGGTGCGTGGGCTCTGGTCTGACACCGACTTCCTCGAAAAGGTCAGCGAGCTGAACCCGAAGCTCGAAGATGGCCAGTTCGCCGACTACCACGGCCACGGCTGGATCTTCAAGGCGATCTTCAAGAAGGACCGCAAGGGAAACCTGCTCGACAAGGACGACAACATCGTCTCGTTCGAGGACCCCGAGAAGTTCAAGAAGGCGGTCCACCTCAAGGACATCCACCTCGAGAAGGGGATGCACTGCGTCGACTGCCACTTCGAGGTCGACAACCACGGCGACAGTTACCTCAAGAGCGAGTACGCGGAAACGATCGAGATCGACTGCGAGAACTGCCACGGCGACAACGACTCGTACGCGAACCTGCGCACGACCGGTCCCGCCGCCCCCAAGGGGGGCACCGATCTGTCTCTCATGACGACATCGGGAGGACGCCGCCGCTTCGCCTGGATCGACGGCAAGCTCTTCCAGCGCTCGGTCGTCGACCCGACGCTCGAGTGGGAAGTCAGCCAGGTCAAAGACTCGATCACGCCTGGACATCCGCAGTACAACGAGAAGTCCCGTTACGCGAAGACGATCCAGAAGGACGGCTCCACATGGGGGCTCCCCGCCACGGCGGACAAGCTCGCGCACTCGAACCAGAAGATGTCGTGCTACACCTGCCACTCTTCGTGGATCACGTCGTGCTTCGGCTGCCACCTTCCGCAGAAGTCGAATCGGAAGACCGAAATGCAGCACTACGAGGGAACCGAGACGCGCAATTACGCGAGCTACAACCCGCAGGTAGTGCGCTCCGACGTCTACATGCTCGGCGTCCACGGCCGCGCGGAGAAGGGCAAGATTGCGCCGGTCCGTTCGTCGAGCGCGCTGATGCTGAGCTCGACGCAGTCGAACCGCCAGAAGATCTACAACCAGCAGACGACGATCTCGGCGCCGGGCTTCAACGGCCAGGCGTTCAACCCGCACGTTCCGCACACGGTGCGAACCAGGGAGACGAAGGGCTGCCCCGACTGTCACGTCTCCGAGGCGAACGACAACAACGCCTGGATGGCGCAGCTGCTGCTTCAGGGCACGAACTGGGTGAACTTCATCGGGAAGTACGCCTGGGTGGCGACCGGGGACGAAGGGATCGAAGCGATCCGCGTGACGGAGGATCCGGAGCCGCAGGCCGTCATCGGGAGCACGCTCCACAAGATCGTCTATCCCGATTACTACGCGAAGCACGAGAAGAACCACAAAGAACTCGAGGACGCGTATCACCATCACGGCCACGGGATCCGCAGCCTCCAGCAGCGGGGTGAGTATCTTTACGTCGCGAAGGGCCACGATGGCGTGCAGGTCTACGACATCGCGGTCGTCGACAATAAGGACTACTCCGAGCGCTTCGTGAGCTCGCCGTTCACCAAGTACGGCCAGAACACGAAGATCAAGACGAAGTACGCGACGGCGATCGCATTGCCGACGAACATGCCGATGGCGCCGCACCGCAAGCCGTTGCCGGGCGAGCAGCTGATCCACCCGACCTATTCGTACGCGTATATCAGCGACAAGGAAGAGGGCCTGATCCTCTTCAACTCGAACACCTTCACCGACGGCGATCCGCTCAACAACTTCATCGAGAGGGCGGTCACCTTCAACCCCGACGACGCGCTCCACGGAGCGATGAACCTGACCGTGGCGGGCAACTATGTGTACCTGGTGTGTGACCGGGGACTACAGATCATCGATGTCAACGATCCGCTCAAGCCGTCGATCATCGCAACGGTCCCGGAGATCAAGCATGGCACGGCGGTCGCCGTGCAGTTCCGGTACGCGTTCGTGACCGATGCCGACGGGCTGAAGGTCGTCGACATCACGACTCCGAGCCAGCCGCGCCTCGCCGCAACCGTGCCGCTCGAGGACGCGCGCAACGTCTACGTCGCGAGAACCTACGCGTACGTGGCGGGCGGCAAGCAGGGAATGGTGATCGTCGACGTGGAGAAGCCGGAGCAGCCGTTCGTCGACCAGGTGTACGACGCCGAGGGCGAGATGCACGGGGTCAATGACATCAAGGTGGGCTCCACGTCGTCGAGTCTCTACGCCTACGTCGGCGACGAGCACGGGCTTTTCGTCATCCAGCTGACGTCACCGAAGACGGTGCCTGGGTTCGAGGGCTTCTCGCCCCGTCCGGTCCCGAACCTCATCGCGAAGCGGCACACGCACTCGGCGGTGCTCGCGCTCTCGAAGGGGCTCGATCGCGACAGGGCTGCCGACGAGAGCGGGAACCAGACGATCGTCTTCAACAGGCAGGGAGCCCGGCCGATGAACCTGACCGAGCTGCAGAGAATGTACCTGAGAGACGGCCGCCTCTGGACGGTCAAGGCGACGCCGCCAGGCCCGCCGATGGATCCGCCTCCGGTTGGCGAACAGGCAACGGCGACGCCTGCCCCGAATTCGGCCACCACGACGGGAGGCGGACGATGACCGTCGTGACGCCACGTACTCGCGCGCATGCAGAAGAGATGAAAAGGGAGTCGAACATGAAACGTCTCATGTCGATCGCAGCGA
>JAMPYE010000202.1 GCA_023700825.1 Thermoanaerobaculia bacterium
CTTCGGGTCAACGCACGACCCTGACCAGCCTCACGGGCTCGCCTAACCACCATCCTTTGCCACACTTAGCCCTGCGTTCGCGCTCTGGCACGCGTCGTGGAATCAACTGCCCGACTACCAACGCGAATCGAAGAGAGAGGGATCGACATGAAGAGCTACGTTCGGATGTTCGTCGTCGTCATGGCCTGTACATTCGCGCTTTCGGCGTTTGCGCAGGTGCAGCAGTTCCCGCGCAACCAGTGGACCGACTACACCCCCTTCGAATTCGAAGGCGGGACGTTCGAGAACCAGGAAGACTTCATCGCCAGCGGCCGTCGCTGTGCGAGCAACATCCAGCCGGCGGAGGCGGCGCTCATGGAGGAGGACTTCCAGGCGCGCATCATGGAGACCGGTCTTCCGGAAGTCACCGGCGGCACGATCAACGTCTACTTCCACGTCATCCGCAAGGGAACGGGCGTGTCGAACGGCGACGTCACGACGACGATGATCAACAACCAGATCAACGTCCTGAAGAACGCCTACGCACCGTGGGGCTGGAACTTCAACCTCGTCAGCGTCGACCGGACGACGAACTCGAGCTGGTTCTCCGGCTGCTACGGCAGCTACGAGATGTCGATGAAGAACGCCCTGCGCAAGGGAACGGCGAAGGACCTGAACATCTACACGTGCGCGCCGAGCGGCGGCACGCTCGGCTACGCGACCTTCCCCTCGAGCTACGCGAGCAACCCGAAGAAGGACGGCGTCGTAGTGCTCCACTCGTCGCTCCCCGGCGGCACCGCCGCTCCCTATAACCTCGGCGACACCGGGACGCACGAAGTCGGCCACTGGATGGGGCTCTATCACACGTTCCAGGGCGGCTGCACCGGCGGCGACTACGTGAGCGACACCCCGGCCGAGGCCTCGCCCGCCTTCGGTTGCCCGACGGGACGCAACACCTGCAGCACCGCGGGCAACGATCCGATCACGAACTTCATGGACTATACCGACGACTCGTGCATGAACAAGTTCACCGCGGGCCAGGACTCGCGAATGGACTCGCTCTACACCACCTACCGCTACAACAAGTAGGCGACACGATCTGACCGGGGCGCGTTTGCGCCATACTGGAGCGGGCGTTTCGGCGCCCGCTCTTTTCATTATCCGGTTTCACACCGGCTCGGATCGAGGAGAACTGCATGGCGAAGAAGACGGGGATCGTCTACGTGGGTATCGGCAGTCACGTCGTCGCGCTCGACGCGGGGAGCGGCACTGAGATCTGGAAGCGGAAGCTGAAAGGATCGACGTTCGTGACACTTCACATCGACGGCGACGCACTGCTCGCGGGAATCAACGGCGAGGTATTCTGCCTCGATGCGAAAACCGGCGAAGTGCGCTGGCACAACAAGCTCAAAGGCTACGGCATGGGCTTCGTCACCTTCGGCACGACGAATGAAGTCTCCGCGGCCGCGGCAATCGCCGCGCAGCAGGCGGCGGCTGCCGCAGCGGTGATCGCGGCGACCTGACGTTCCGGATGCTCACAGCACTGTTAGGCGCGTCCGCCCTCGAGGCTCATCGCTGCGACGCCGCGGCCGGCTCGACTGCGTATACGAACATCCGCTCGTCGGCGACGACCGACTCGGTGAATGCGCCGAGCAGCCGGATCCTCACGCCCGAGGTGATCCACCCCTCGACGACGAGTTGCTCGCGCCCGTCCGGGCCTCGCCGCACCGGAGGCACCGTGAGGACGAAGATCATGCGCTCGTTCGACGCCGCAACCCGCGCGGCGACTTCGCGGCTCCCCTGTTCGAGCGTCATCCCCTGCCCTCGCTGCGGATCCCAGCGGACGAACGTTCCCCACCCGCGTCGCTGCGGGTAGTAGATACCGTCGAGATCGAGCAGCGACGCGAGGCTCGCGACGACGAAATCGTCGGCGCCCGCCATCGGCACGCGATCGAGATCGTTCTCGCGCAGAAACTGCGCCGTCTCCTCGACCGCCGAGAACTTCGTGCCGAGCTCCTGGGCCCACGCGGTCATCCACCCGGCCACCCCGATCGCCATCAGCAGCACGACCGCCATCCTTCGCCGCCGAGTCAGCGGCTCCGCCGGCCCGCTCTGCGCGAGCCAGAGCGCCGCGACGAAGAGGATCACGACGTAGCTGCCGTGCCGCATGCCGACGAAGCCACCCTGATACGCGGCGAAGAGCACCCCGGCCGTCGCGACACCCCAGCAGGCCAGCAACACGCGACTTCGCCAGAGCACCCAGGCAACCAGCGCGAGCCCGCCCAGCGCGAGGGCGGCGTCGACGGCGATCGACCTGCCCGTGACGAGATTGCTGTTCCACCAGTCGTAGCGGCTCGCGTCGGGGATCGGCACGAAGAGCGATGCGAGAAACGTCACCACCCGTTCGAGGCGCTCTGCCTCGAAAGCCAGCGTCGCCTTGCCGGCCGCGAACGGATTGTCGCTCCGCGGCAGCGTCTGGATCAGCGCCGTGACCGCCCCGAGGCCGCCGATCGCCAGCGACCAGATCGTCCGCACCCTCGCATCCCCCTGCTCGCGCAGGTCGACGACGAGCAGCAGCAGGAAGAAGCCGGCCGCGATCACGCCGTAGAGCGACGGCGTGTGAGCCAGCAGTGTCAGCAGAACGCCGATCGCGACCGGATGCGCCGCCCGGCTCTTCCAAAGCGCGCAGAGCACGACGATGAAGAGCGTCCCGAGCGCGTAGACGCGGCTGATCACCGCGTACTCGTAGGCGAAGTAATAGCCGAAGACGACGAGGAGCCGCAGCGACAACGACCACGGCGCGTGTCGAAGCACGACCCATGCGGCCGCCGTCGCGAACGCGAGATTCAGCAGCTGCATCGCAAGCGGATCGTGTGTGAATCGCGTGACGACCCAGAGAAGGAGATGCCAGAACCCCGGCGTCATGTCCCAGCGCAGGTTCTCGAATAGCGCGACCGGGCTCGCCGCGTCGCGAGCGAGCAGCCACGCATGGTGCTCGTCGCGCCACATCTCGTGGTTCGCGACGCCGATCCCCGCGAAGACGAGAAACGCCAGCACGCCGAGCGCCACCCGGACCCTGGCCGCGCGCCCATCCTCTGTCGGGGAGATCTCCGTCATTCCCTCACCCTGTCACGACGCCGAAGCCTCTCACAGCGGCATCGGGAAAACCAACCCGCGCTCCGCCGACGATCACTCGGCCACCTCGGTCACCGCGCCCATGGCGCGGAGTTCCCGCACCCCGAAGATGAGCAGCACGACCCAGCTGACGAACATCGGCAGCGTGAGCCACGCCCGCGGGCCGTTACGCGTGATCGTCGCGCCGAGCGACTGAGCGACGGGGCTCCACCAGAGATAGACGAGAGCCCCACCGAGGTCGCGCGCGAAACCGTAGAGCACGACGTAGGTCGCAGCCGACACCGCGTACGCGACGACGAGCGCGACCTTCCACCGCGTCGAGCCGGACAGGTAGCTCACCGCGAGCGGGGGGATGAACCAGAACGCGTACTGCGGGCCGAACCCGGGTCCGAGCGTGGGGATCGCGAGCAGAATCAGTCCTGCGAGCAGCACCATCTTCCGATCGCTCGCCTCCGTCCACGACCAGGCCTTGACGCATCCCCAGGCGAGAAGCGCCACGAGCGCGAGCGACGAGACCGCACTCAGGCCCGGGAGCCATCCAGACAGTCCCAGATTGGCCGCCAGCCCGGAGACACCGAAGCGTCCCGGCGCGGACGAGTATCGGATCACATTCGCGACGATCGCCCCCGGCGAGAGCACGAATAGGACGCCCATGCCGAGAGCCGCGGGACCGAGCAGCAAGGCCGCACCGACCGCGCGAGTGGCGCGCGTCGCGGCGCGCGCCCCGGGGAGAAGCAGTGGAGTGAGCGCGATCGGAATCGTCTTGGTGAGCACTCCGAGACCGAGGAAGAGACAGGCCAGAAGCCAGTCGGACGGCTCGCCGGAGCGATGGTAGGAGGAAAGCGCGAGCAGCGCCGCCATCACCCAGATCACGACGAGCGCGTCGAAGTTCCCATGCTGGCACGTGAGCAGGATCGTGATCGGGTTGAGCGCGAGTCCGGCGAGCAGCACCGATCTCGCGCTCCCGGCCGGGGCGAGCCTCCCGGCGAGGATCGCCACGAGCACGATCCCGACCGACTCAGCTGCGATCAGAAAGCCGCGCAGCACGTCGATGAACTGCATCGAACCGAGCTCCGCCAGGCGGCCAAGCACGAAGAGGCAGAGCATCCACAGCGGAGGCCAGTTGAGAAAGTTCGTCGTCGCGTACGGATTCGTTCCCGCGCGGAGCAGCTCCGCGACCTTCTGCCACGAACTGATGTCCCACGAGTAGGCGTACGAGGGGAGGATCACGATGAACTCGATCCGCGCGACCCACGCGACGAGCAGCACCGGCAGGATCGCGACGGTGAATCGGCGTGATGGCTCGGCTCCGGACATCCGCGGTCGATCTTAGCCCAAGGCCACGCCGTTTCACTCACGCTTCGCCCTGGCCCGCCGACGCGACGAACCCGCCGAAGCGCTGATATCCTCGTGTTCGCATGAAGAACCTACAGATCCCCGGAGAGCCGACGAGCGGCTGGCTGCTTCTGATGGGCGGCGGCGAGTTCTCGTTTGGCGAGACGCGCGAGTTCGACGAGTTCCTTCTCTCGAAGCTCCCCGCCGACAATCGCACGATCGCCTTCGTCCCCGTCGCCTCGGGCTCCAACGAATACGCCGTCCATCTCGGCGCCTGGCTGCGCACCATCGACCCATCGGTCGACGTCGTCAACGTTCCGATCTACCGACCGCGCGACGCGCGACGCCTCAAGAACCTCGAGAGGCTCGAGTCCGCCGGGCTCGTGTACCTCGGCGCTGGAGTCACGAACAAAGTGATCGAGGCGCTCCGCGGCTCGCCTGTGGTCGAGTGCCTCGGGCGCGTGCTCGCCGCTGGCAAGACCGTTGCGGCGATCGGCGCGGCCGCGGCCGCGATGGGGGTCGCGACGCACGACATCGAGCGGCCCGGCAGCTGGCTCCCGGGACTCGGCCTCGTGCCGGGCACCGTCATCGAGACTGGCTTCGATCCGGCGGACGACACGCCGCTGCGCCGCCTCATGTCGCTCCCCGAGGCCCGGCTCGGCGTCGCGATTCCACGCAACGCGGCAGTCGCCGTGGCGCCCGACCGCTCCGCCACGATCCTCGGGGCCGGCCAGATCGCAGTCGTTCGTAAGGCCTGACGCACTGCCCGGCGCCGCGCGCCGGGACGACGACGAAACGGAGAGAAACGCCCGTGCTAGCATGGGTCGAAAGCGCTTGACGACGATGGCGACGACTCCTCATTCCGAGCAGGAGATCCGAAAGCGCGTGACGCGCGTCTTCGTCGTGCAGGCAATCGCCGGCCTCGCCGTCCTCCTCGCCATCACGATCCTTCGCGCCGACGAGACCGAACGGATCTACGTCGACCTCGGCAATCGCGGGCCGCTCGTCGTTCTCGTCTTCTTCGTCTTCATCGCCGCTCTCGGCCTGCTCAAGTTCCAGCTGACCAGGATCATCTTCGTCTCGATGGTCATCAGCGGCTGCATCGCGATGTTCCCGATCCTCGGTCCGGTCATCTCGACCTGGATCGCGGTCCTCGCGGCGATGGCGGCACGAACGATCTCCTCGATGGGCGACAGGGGCGTCGCCAGGGCCGGGCGCTTCGAGCTGATCAACACGCTGCGGCTGTCGGGAACGTACGGAATCCCGGTGGCGGGCGCGTCGATGCTCTTCGTCGCTCTCGGCGGCAACCCGCCTTACGTGACCGCGAACGGCGCGGAGGCGACGCGGATCGTCCTCTGCGGCCTCGTGCTGATCCTCGCGAACAACCTCCTCATGGAGGCCGTGATGGTGGCCTACGGCTACCCGCGCGACAAGCGGCTCCGGATCAGCCTCATCGACGCGTCGATCTACCTGATCACCTTCCCGTACGTCGTCCTGATGACCTTCTCGATCCCGGAGCTCGGGCTCGCCGGGTTTCTCGCGCTGGCCTTCTCCGCCCTGGTCATCAACTATGTCGCGCGCCGCTTCGCCGACGCGCGCTACCGCACCCGCAACCAGCTCCAGCGCCTCGTCTCGCTCTCCAACATCGGCAAGACGATCTCGCTCAACTTCACCACCGACGAGCTGCTCGAGACGATCTACCGCGAATGCCGCAAGGTCGTCGACGTGACGCTCTTCTCGATCGCGCTGGTCGACGAGGCGACCGACGAGCTCGCCTTCGAGATCGACTACGTCAACGGCGAGAAGCGCCCGAAGGAGAGGATTCCGATCGGCGAAGGGCTGAACTCCTGGGTCATCCGGAACGGGCGCATCCTGCGGCTGGCGAGCAACCAGGAGGAGCGCGCCATCGGCGTCACGTCGGTCGAGGACGGCCTCGCGACCGAGTCCTGGCTCGGCGTGCCGATGATCGCGCGCGACCGCGTCGTCGGAGTCATCTCGATCCAGAGCTTCGTCAAGAACATCTTCACCGAGGAGGACGAGCTGCTCCTCACCGCGATCGCGACACAGGCCGCCGTCGCGCTCGAGAACGCGAACCTCTACCGCGACCTCGAGGGGCTGACCTACGCTCTCGAGCACCGCGTTCAGGAGCGCACCGGCGAGCTGCGCGAGACCAACCTCCGCCTGCTCGCCGCCGACCGCTCGAAGAACCAGTTCCTCGCGAACATGTCTCACGAGCTGCGCACGCCGCTCAACTCCATCGTCGGCTTCGCCGACGTGCTGCTCGAGAAGACCGAAGGGCTCCTGCCCGAGAAACGCCACGGCTTCATGCGCAACATCCGCACGGCCGGCAAGCACCTTCTGACGCTCATCA
The DNA here is from genome assembly GCA_023700825.1 of Thermoanaerobaculia bacterium. Classification (GTDB taxonomy): domain Bacteria; phylum Acidobacteriota; class Thermoanaerobaculia; order Gp7-AA8; family Gp7-AA8; genus JACPDH01. The sequence continues at coordinate 6,821 of JAMPYE010000202.1, forward strand.
ACGACATCCTCGACCTTTCGAAGATCGAGGCGGGGAAGATGGAGCTGCACATCGAGGAGTTCGACGTGCGTCATGCGCTCGACGCGCTCGAGCGCGTCATGCACACCTACGCCGAACAGCAGGGCGTGAAGCTCGAGATCGAGGTGGAGCCCGACGTCCCCCTGCTGCGTCTCGACGAGAGCCGCCTCCGGCAGATTCTGTTCAACCTCGTGTCGAACGCCGTGAAGTTCTCGAACCGGGGCGGCACCGTGACGATCCGCGTCGGCCGCAGGGGCACGGCGGAATCGCGTCTGCGGTGCGACTCGCTCCGAATCGACGTGATCGACCACGGCATCGGCATGGAAGAGGCCGAGCAGCGAAAGATCTTCGACGAGTTCTACCAGACCGAGGACGGCAGGCGCTCCCAGCGTGGCGGAACCGGACTCGGCCTGTCGCTCACGCGCAATTTCGTCGAGCTCCACCACGGCTCGATCGACGTCCAGTCCAGGCCGGGCGAAGGCTCGACCTTCACCGTCCATCTCCCGCTCGTCCACCCCGCCGTCGACGAACCGGCCGGCGGCCCGGTCGTGGTGGCGGAGCCGGGGCGGGCGTAAGTCAGGTCAAAGGTGAGAGGTCAAAGGTCAAAGCAGGCGGGGAGAATGTGGCGCAGGCACTCCTGCCTGCGCGTCGCCGAA
>JAMPYE010000203.1 GCA_023700825.1 Thermoanaerobaculia bacterium
AGATCGGCGGAGGCGCGCAGATGCGCGTCGCGCACCCAGGCGCGAAACTCGCGAGAGGCCGCCAGCAGCCCGGGCGTGAGCGCGCCGCCGCGATCGGCAACGCGCTCGCAAATCCGCCGCGGAACATTGACGAGCCCCTTGCCCAGGTCGTCTTCGAGGTCGCGGAAGACCGAGCACCAGCCTAACGCGTCGACGAGCGCCGGAACCTGGTGCGCACGAGCCTCGCATCCCGTCACGATCAGCATGAGGTTGACCGAGAGGTGGAAGGTCCGGCGGTTGTGCTCGTCGAGCTCCTGGTCGGACCAGAGCTCATGTCCGACGACGCGCGTGCGGTCGCGCTGCATTTCGCGAACCAGCGCGATGAGGTCCTGCTCCGGCTCGTCGTCCGCCGTACGGAACGCCTTCAGCTCCTCGAAGAGCGCGCCGGTCAGACGCGAAAGCGGCTGCGGAGAGAACGAGCCGGCGGACATCTCGTCGACGAGCTCGTTGACCACGTCGAGCGGCTCACGAGCGCTCGGACGGTCGCCGTCGACCAGATCGTCGATCCACTGCGCGACGCAGAACGCAGTCCGCACGACACGATACCGCCGCCAGTTGCGAATCGACGGGAGATAGATCGCGAGGAAGATCACGAAGTAGCGCACGTGGCGCCGTGAGAACTGCAGGCATTGCCAGAGGCAGCAGAGCTCGACCCATAGCGCCTGCTTCGTCTCGGGTCGCTGGAGCCAGGGGTAGACGAGCTTCATGACGACGGCGGCGAGGGCGATGCCGCCGACGATGTCGACGAGATGATGCTCCCAGATCAGCCAGGTCGAGACGGCGACCGCGACGCTCCACAGACCCCAGCTAACTTCCTCGGCCACTGCGTGCGTGCGGAGTAGGCCCACGCCGCTGAGCAGGCGAACGCGACGTGAAGCGAGGGGAACTCGTTGTATCGAAGGTTGATTGTGTCGGCGATCGTGAACGGGATGCCGGCCCAGCCCGCGACCGGCGGGCGCGAGAATGCGGTCGTCTGAGGGTAGAGAACGAAGAAGCAGGTGGCGACGAGCGTCTCGATCGAGAGCGCCCCGACGAGCGGGGCGAGCTGCGATCGGGTGCGAAGCACGAACGGCGCAAGCATCAGCGCGGGAGTGATCGTGAGGTAGACGATCGAAAGCGAGGGGACGAATGGAGTCGCGTGCTCGAACGGGAGATTCCAAGCCGGAAGATCGCCGCGGAGCCCCGTCAGCCAGGCCGCGCCGCCGTAGCAGAGCGCGAACAGCGCGGCGAACGCGGCGCAAAGCGGCAGTGTCCGGCGGAGCTCGTCGCCGGGCCAGGCGACGAAGGGTTCCCGGCGCGCCGTCATGACGCGGCCCGGGCCTCACCGGGCGACTGCACGGCCTCGGAGATCGGTCGGGGCCCGCGCCACATCCTGAGGTAGATCGCCCAGAACGAGGGACGCTCGGCTCCGGCATCGACGAATCGACCGAGATGTACCCACGGGACCTGCGGATGCTGGTGATGCGCGAGGTGATGGTGGTAGTTGAGGAAAAGGAGACGCGTGACCGGGTTGACGCGAAGATTCCACGCGCCGTCGCGCACGTCGAGCCTGGAGAACGCGTGATCCGTGTACTGGAGCGAGCTCCAGTTCACGGCGAACGCGGCATAGCAGAGCAGCCAGCCCGAGACGCTGAGGTCGAGCAGCCAGACGAGTCCCGCCTGTACGCCGGCACTCAGGAGCAGCTCGAGACGGATCCGTCCGCGCGGTGCGGACTCGAGGCCCGCGAACATCGACGACGAGCCCGTCTGCCGGGCGAGCTCCGACGAGCGTGAACGAAGTAGCGGCCTCGTGAAGAGCGACGGCGCGACGAAGTACGCGACGCCGCCGAGAGGCACGAAGAGCCAGTAGAGACCGGTCAGGATCGCGTACCACTGCGCGTACTTCAGCACCGGCTGATCGAACGGACGGATGTAGTCGAACTGCTCCTCCGCGGTTCGGTTGCGCGCATGGTGCCCGAGATGAAAGACGCGCTGCAGCGATAGCGCCGTCGGAAAGAACGCCGCCGCAGCGCATCCGATCGCCTCGTTCGCCCTTCGTTCGCCGTGCGCGATGCCGTGCACGGCCTCATGGAGCAGCGAGAACATCGTGTTGTTGAGGAAGGAGAAGAGGACCACCGCCGCCACGACTTGCAGGGTCGTTCCGTGGGACGCGAGCCAGAGCAGTCCGCAGCACGCGGACGCGACGCCGGCAACGAGGACGAGGTTGAGCGTCCCCGGGATTCGGTGCTCGGCGAGCGGCGTCGGGCTGGTCATGGTTCACTTCGCGACAGAGGCGATCAGACGGCGGCTTTGCGTCGCGCCGTCATCCTTCCGAGCAGGAAGCCGAGAAGCAGTCCCCCGATCGCAGCCGCGACACCGACTCGCGCGATGAACGACTTGACCTTCGCGAGGATCGGGTTGTCGAACACGTTTGCGGAATAGTGAAAGCTGGCGATCAGCCAGCGATCGCCGCTGCGAACCATCGTGCAGCTCCAGCGGCCCTTGATGTCGAACGTCTGCCCGTCCATGAGCTCGTAGTGGTCTTTCGAGCTTCCCCAGGCGATCCCGGTGTCGCCGCCGTGGAGCGTCGTGAGCGCGTCGGCTTCGAACGAGACCGTGACGTTCTTCACGATGCGCCCGGGGCCGCTCATCATCTTTTCGAAGTAGGCGCGGATCTCTTCTGGTCCTCGGCAGACATCCCCGTTCATCGTCGTGAAGACGACGTTCGGATCGACGTTTGCGACGAGCGTGTCGAGGTCGCGCTCGTTGAGCGCCTTCGACATCGTCGCCTTCAGCGCGCGAAGCGCATCGTGAACCGCCTCGTCGCCGGCGGCCGGCGCGGAGGCCGCGGTTGGAGCGGATGCAGCGACGGGCCCGGCGGAATCCGTCGCGGTGGCGGGAGGGGCGGGGACCGGGACGAGCGCGGCAAGCAGCAGCAAAGCGGGAAACAGGCTGGTCATGCAATCTCCTCTTGCTGGTGTTCGGGAAGCTGGCACAGGAATCGATAGCAGGCGTCGATCGTCGAATCGCGACCGTCGACGTAGTTTGCGGGAAAACGGATTCCGCGCAGCGGCTTGACGTCGCGGCGGAGGAAGGCGGAGAAGAGCATCGCCGAGACTCTCGCGGAAAGCAGGTGCGATCCGGTCGCGGTGCGGGGCACTCCGAAGAATGGCACGATGGAGACGCCGGTTCGCGTCGGACGGAGGCTGACCATCAGGAATCCCCGCCTGCGCCCGACCAGCGATTCGACGACGACCATCGTTCCGCCGGCGCAGGTGACGTTGACCCGGATCTCGTCACCCGAAAGAAAACGCATCGTCCGATCGCTCCAGCCGTCCCCGATGACACGGGTCGAATACCGGACGTTGAACGACAGCGGATCGGGATTCGTGATCACCGGCGCGCTCGCGAGCTTCCTGCGATGCACCGTCTCGAGATGCGTCATGTCGAAAGCGTTCGCGACCGGAACGTACCAGGGGCAGTCGATCTCGACGGGCCTGCCTGGCACCACGTAGAGCTCGCTGTCGGCGACGGAGAATCCGGGAGGCGGTCCCGCGGGGTCGGAGCCCGGGTGGAGGAACACCATGCCGAATCGCTCGGCAGTCGTGAATCGTGGCTTCCGGCCGCGGACAGGCATGCCCTCCACGCCCGGGATGCGCTCGCATCGATCACCGTATTCCCAATGATGCAGAGGGCAGCGGAGGCAGTCTCCGACGACGTCGCCATGTGCAAGGTCGACGCCCTGATGGAGGCAGTGCGCCGGAAGTGCGCGGACGACGCCGGTGTCGCGGCCGCGAAACAGCACGATCGGCTCGCCGCCGAGATCGAACCGGATCACGCCGCCACGGCGCAACGTGTCGCTCGCGCAGGCGATGTACCAGCATGGCACCAGCGCGGGAGGCCGCGAAGGGCGCGCATGAGGCTGAACGAGCACCGGCGGATCGAGCCGCGATGACGTGATCATCGATCTCCCTTGACCATTCCTGATTCAGCGAGGATGGCGAATTATAGATCGCGAGACACGTCCGGTGCCTGCTACTTCCAGTTCTTTTCGTGACACTCGAGGCAGGAGGTCTTCGCGACCTTTCCGCCCGTGAGCTCTCTTCCGTGGCACATGGCGCACTTCTGAGTCGCGTTCTCGGCCAGCGGAGCGTGCATGATGCCGTCGTGATTGACTGTGTGAGTCTTCGGCGCTTTCCCGCTGCTCGCTCGCGTCGCCGGTTTCACGGCCGGTGCCGTCGGCGGAGTTGACGCCGCCGCGGGCGCGGCCGGCGCAGGCGCTGCGGCCGCAGTCGCGGTCGTCGCGGTTGCCGGAGCGACCGTCGCAATCGACGAAACGGTTGAGGGCGGGGTTTTCGTCGCGGGAGGCGGTGTGGACGTCACGGGCTTCGGCGCGGGCGCCGCGGGCACCGCAGATGTCGCTGGCGCGGCGGGCGGCACGACCTGCGCACTGACGGTCGACACCGAGGTCTGCGTGACCGTTCCGGTCACGGTCTCAGTGGCTGTCGGCGCCGCGGTATCGGGCATCGGCTCGACCGCTTCGGCAGACGGCTGACCAGTATCCGTCTGTGGAACGGCGGTCTCCGTATTGCTGCAGGCGGCGGAGAGCAGGACGACGACGACCGAGGCAAGCACCAGTTCGGCACGCATCTCAAGGACCTCCATCGAGCGCGCCGACGGGATACCAGGGGCGCGGCCCGAGCAATCAGTCTACGCCGAGTCTATACTTCCCGCCGGCGCCGGCGACTTCGAGATGCCGCCAGCCTCGAGGTGGTCAGTGAAGATTCTGGAACAGTGGGTCGGGGACGCTTCGAGCTTCGTCTGGGGACCATGGTTCCTGATCCCGCTGCTTCTCTTCACCGGCTTTTATCTCACGGTCGTACTGCGCGGACTGCAGTTTCGCGAACTGTGGCACTCGCTCTGGCTCGCTCTCGTCGTGAGACGAGAGGAAGGCGCGGAGGGAGACATCAGCCACTACCAGGCGCTGATGACCGCGCTCGCGGCGACGGTCGGGACCGGCAACATCGTCGGCGTCGCGACCGCGATTTCGCTCGGCGGGCCGGGTGCTCTGTTCTGGATGTGGATGACCGGCCTCGTCGGGATGGCGACGAAGTACTCGGAGGCGCTGCTCTCGGTGAAGTTCCGCGTCCTGGACCGGTCGGGTGACCAGGCAGGCGGCCCGATGTATTACCTCCGCGACGGCATCAGCCCGCGACCGCTCGGCAGGATTCTGGCGTTCCTGTTCGCACTCTTCGCCTCGGTCGCCGCCTTCGGGATCGGCAACATGGTCCAGTCCAACTCGGTGGCGCAGGCGATCCGCGCTTCGTTCGACGTGCCGGAGTGGATCACCGGTGTGGTGATCGCCGTTCTCGCCGGCGCCGTGATTCTCGGCGGGATCAAGTCGATCGGCCGGGTCACTGCGGTGTTCGTGCCGGCCATGATCCTGCTCTACATGGCGGGAGCCGGAGTGGTCATCGCTCTCAACTGGGAGAATGTCCCCGAGGCGTTCCGGCTCGTCTTCGCGAACGCATTCACCCCGACCGGAGCGGTCGGCGGCTTCGCCGGGGCAACCATTCGCGCCGGCATCCGCTACGGGGTCGCGCGAGGGATCTTCTCGAACGAGTCGGGACTCGGCTCGGCAGGCATCGCCGCGGCGGCGGCCCAGACTCGTGAGCCGGCAAGGCAGGCGCTCGTATCGATGACGCAGACGTTCATCGACACGATCGTGGTCTGCAGCTTCACAGGCATCGCCATCATCTGCACCGGCGCGTGGACCTCGGGAGCCGACGGAGCGGCGATGACGCAGCTCGCATTTCATCGCGGCCTGCCGGGCGAGTGGGGCGGATACATCGTGGCAGCAGGCCTGTCGATGTTTGCCTTCTCGACCATCCTCGGATGGAGCTACTACGGCGAGAAGAGCATCGAGTTCCTCCTGGGAGAGTGGTCGAACCTCCCCTACCGGGTCCTGTTCGTCGTCGCGAGTTACTTCGGCGCGGTTCACACCATGAGCTTCGTCTGGACGCTCTCGGATCTGATGAACGGCCTGATGGCTCTGCCTAACCTGATCGGGCTGCTCATGCTCAGCGGGCTGATCGTGCGAGAGACGCAGGCATTCAGGAAGCGCGAGGCGGGCTCCGAGCCCTAGCCAGGTCATTCGCGCGTCAGATGACCGCTCCCGGCAGCCTGTGGGCTGATAGAATGAGGAACGACCTTTCAAGGGAAGGAGGGTTTCATGCGACTGCACCTTTCCCCGGTCGTCCTGGTCTGCTCCGCCCTCGCCTTCGCGTCCGCCGCGGCCCCGCCCGACCTTCAACCCACCACCAGCGAACTCCCGACGGCGCGTCCAACCGCGCGCATCGAGGCCATCTCCCAGCTGTACCCCAAACTCGCCGTGCATCTCATCGTCACGGGATCGCGATTTCCCCACAAGACTTCAGGCACGATGCTGCGCCTGAGGCCGGCGGACGGCACCAGTACTACGGGACCCGGCGTCGAGCTCCTGTCTGGAAACAGAGCCTGGACGGCGACCCGGATCGAGGACTTCCTCTCCTTCAATACGATCGCCGGCACGAAGTACAAGATCGGCATCGTCAAAGCCAGCGACTTCAGCCCGGTGGAATGGAAGCTGATTTCCAACGAAGTCGAATACCTGCTGATGATGAATCTCGACCATGCGACTCCCAGCCCCGTGCCGATGGGAACGGGCGAGGTCACCATCTCCACCGCCAACGCGCTCGGACCGAAGGGAAGTAAGGTCGTGAAGTTCGGCGGGAAGACGGCGAACGTCGTCTCCTGGGAGACAACGGGCGGCGGCTTCCGGATCGAGATCCCGGCAAACGTCATGCGGCCCGGTCAGCACGACGTTTGGATCGAGGAGAACGGCAAGCGGATCTCCGACAAGCTCCCGGTGAAACTCCTCGGGCCCACGATTCAGTAGGGGCGGCAGACGGGGCGTCGGGCCGAAGACCACAGCGTCAGATCGCGGCGCCGCAGAACTTGCAGTGCGCCGCGTCCTCGTCGTGCCCCTCGCGTCCGCAGTCGGGACAGGCTTGTCGCGAATGGCCGCGACGGAACTGCGCCCCGGTGAGCTCGGAAGTGACGATACCGGTCGGCACGGCGATGATCGCGTAGCCGATGATCATGACCGCCGAGGCGAGCAGCTTCCCTAACGGCGTCTGCGGGGCGAGGTCGCCGTAGCCGACCGTCGTCAGGGTGACGATCGCCCAGTACATCGACACCGGGATGCTCGTAAACCCGCGCTCGGGCCCCTCGACGACGTACATCAGTGCGCCGATCAGCACGACCATCGTCACCACGGCAAAGAGGAACACCGAGATCTTCCTGCGGCTCGCTCGAAGCGCCGTGATGATCACGCCCGCCTCGCTGAGGTATTCCGTCAGCTTGAGCACCCGGAAGATGCGCAGCAGCCGCAAGGTGCGAATCGTGAGAAAGAAGTGCGCTCCCGGCAGA
>JAMPYE010000204.1 GCA_023700825.1 Thermoanaerobaculia bacterium
GCTTCGCGACGAACGCGGCGAGGATCATCGCGATCGCGATCGCGCCGAGCGCCACGAGAAGGTTGATCCACGTCATCTTCCGGAACGCAGCCTGCGCCTCGGAGTTGTTCACGACGAGACGGAAGCAGCCGCGCGGCTCCATGCCGGGAGTGATCTCGCGGCTCTCGTAGAACGGGCGCAGGAAGATGCTCCCGCTCTTGCCGTTCTGAAGCGTGACCTCGCGCGCCTGCGGCGCGGACGGAACCTTGGCGTCGATTCCCGCCGGGAGCTTGCCCTTCTTCGTCGCGGCGAGAATGCTGCCGTCGGTCGCGAGGAAGTCGGCGTACTCGACCGTCGGATTCTTCTCGAGATCCGCGAGAATCGCCGCGAGATCGTCGACGAGCCCGAAGGTGACGTAGTAACCCGAGGTCGAGGCGATCGTGTCGGCGATGCTCGCGCCCTGGTGCGCCGTCTGGTCGTTCATCGTCCCCTGAACGACGCGGAGCTGAAAACCGACGATGACGAGCGTGATGAGGAGCGTCAGCAGGAACGCCGACAGTACGAACTTGGAACGGAGTCCGAAGCCGCTTCCCTGCACAACGTTTCCTGAGGCCATAAGCGGGACAAGTGTAATCGCGCAAGGCGAGTGAATTCAATGAATGCGCGAGAGCGCCGCGCGCTTATCGGGCGCGCGGCGCTCTGCTATGATCCGCGCATGCCTCGCATCCGCTGTCCGAAGTGCAGCCAGGCATACGACATCCCCGCGCAAACCGCGGTGAAACTCCCGACGTCGATTGCCACGTGCGGATGCGGCGAGCTGCTTTGCGGCAACCGCGAGCAGATCCTCGCGCGTTTCGCGTCGGAAGGAAGCATCCCCGAGATCGACCTCGCAGCATTCAGGATCGAGGACGCCGCTCCCGCGGCCCGTGCCGAGGCAAGGGAGGACGATCCGTTCGACACCTCGCAGCCGAGAAGCGTGCGCGTGATCGCGCGCGGCGCGACCGAGTCCGTCAACACCGTGTTCACGATCGACCGCGAGCCGCTCTGGATCGGCCGGCGCGGCTGCCACGTCGAGATCGACGACGCCGAGCTCTCGATCCGCCACTGTTCGATCGTCCGGCGGGGCGACCAGCTCCTCGTGGTCGACCACGACTCGCACACGGGCACGTTCTTCGACGGCGAGCAGATCGAGGAAGCCGTCGTCGGCGACGGCACTCACCTGCTCCGCGCGGGCTCGGCCCTGATCTGCATCGAGCCGGCCGCCGGGCCGGGGCGGCCCGTCGAGGCGATCGCGCTCCGGGAAGACGAGCTGCTGGAGGCATCGCCCCAGCTGATGAAGAGACTGCTCGAGCGCGCCGCGAAGGCTCAGGCGGCGCAGCTGCCCGTCGCCCCCAGGCGCCTGGTGCTCATCTGCACCGCTGGCTCGCTGAGTGGGCAGGAATTCGAAGTCGGCCCGCTCGGGCTCGTCGTCGGCCGCGAAGGCGACGTCCGCGTGCCCGACGAGTTCCTCTCGCGAAAGCACTTCTCGATCTTCTTCGACGCGGAAGGGGTCCTTCGGATCCGCGACATGGGAAGCCGCAACGGCACCTTTCTCAACACGCTCCCCGCCCGCGACACCCGCGTCCGCCCCGGCGACCAGATCAAGGCCGGCGTGAACGAGTTTCGCGTGGAGGAGAGGGAGTAGCCGGGGCCGGAGTAAGGATTGAAGCGTGCCCGATTCTCCCGGAACACGATGAGCCACGAGCATTCCCTTTAGGGTTTTTCCGAAATTCTCCTGTCGGCGCCTCGCACAGAAACCGAAATGAAGAATGTCGAATGAGGAATGGAGAATGAAGAAGCAAACGCGGGTTCCACGCCAGTAGTTCTTCTTGATTCCTCATTCGACATTCTTCATTTCGGTTTCTGTGCGGCACCTCAAACCCGCCCCCGGGAGGGCCGAGAAGTTCGCGCTCTCCAGCTCTCGATTTTTCGCTACAATTGCTCCTCCCTCTGGAAGCGCCATGAGATCCATCGACCCTCAGGTCACTCGCGTACTCGACGCGACCGCGAAGCTGCTCGGCCGCAGGCTCGCCCTGGCGGGAGAGGACGCGGAGAACGGCTGTTCGATCGTCTCGCGCATGAAGCCGGGCGTTCCGCGCGTCGGCATCCGCGACCTCGACGGGAGGCCGTTCTCCGAGGAGGAGCGCGATTTCGTGAAAGAAATCGCCGACCTGATGCTCAACGATCTCGTCGCCAGCGACGAGGCTCTCGCACTCGAGCAGCGCCTTCGAATGCTCGAGAAAGAGAAAGTCGAACTGTCGATGAAGAACCGGGCGCTCGCCGAGATCTCGTCGCGCGACGCGCTCACCGGCCTCTTCAATCGCTGGTACGTGCTCGAGAAAATCGAGGCGGAGATGAATCGCTGCCTCCGGCACGGATCCCCGATGTCGCTTCTCATGCTCGACATCGACCACTTCCGCCAGATCAATGAGTCGCACGGCCACTCCGCGGGCGACCAGGTGCTGCAGACCGTCGGCCGGCTCCTCCGCGAGAGTTGCAGGATCTATGACATCCCCGGGCGTTACGGCGGCGAAGAGTTCTGCCTGATGCTCCCGGAGACGACGCTGGAAAAGACCCTGCCGGTAGCCGAGAGGCTTCGCCAGCGGGTCGAAGCCGCGCATGTGGCGGCCGGCGATTCGATGCTCCGCATCACCGCCTCGATCGGCCTGGCCGGGCTCGAGAACGTGCCCGACGAGGCAATCTTCGGCGCGACCGCCCTGGTCGAGCGAGCCGACCGCGCCATGGGAAGCGCCAAGGACCGTGGGAGAAACCGCGTGGAAGCCTGGTCTTCCGGGGCCATGGCGCGTCACGGGGAACCCACCTAGCCGACTTACGCCCTGTTTACGCTTTTCCTCTTGACTTACGCCACGTTACCGCCCATATTGTCGTCCAGAGGCAGACGACGATGACCTACCTCACCGAACGACAGCGCGACATTCTCGGCTTCATCCGCAAGTACCAGCAGGAGCACGGGGTCGCGCCCACGCACAAGGAAATCTGCGAGAAATTCGGCTTCTCGTCGTACGGCACGGTGTACAAGCACCTTTCGCTACTCGAGAAGAAAGGGCTGATCCGGCGCGACTGGAACCAGAAGCGCGGGGTCGAGCTCGTCGAAGAGGAGCGCGAAGAGCTTCGCGTTCGCGAGCTCCCGCTTTTCGGCAACGTCGCTGCGGGCCTTCCGCTCCAGGTGGACCAGGCGGAGGAGTTCATTGCCGTTCCCGACACGCTGACTTCGCGCGGGCAGAACTTCGTGCTCAAGGTTCGGGGCGATTCGATGATCGACGACGGCGTACTCGACGGAGACTACGTGATCGTCGAGCGGACGAGCCTCGCGCTGAACGGTCAGGTCGTCGTCGCGATGGTCGCCGGCGAAGTGACACTCAAGAGGTTCTACAAGGAAGGCGACAGGGTTCGCCTTCAGCCCGCCAACGAGGGGATGGCCCCGATCTTCGCCCACTCGCGCGACGTCACGATCCAAGGCGTCGTCATCGGTCTGATGCGGCGCTTCTGATCGCGCCGGAGAAGGAGAGAACCGTCATGTTCGAAGGGAATGGTGTCGACATCGTGCTGAGGCTTCGGGAGCTGCGCCGCTCGCTCGGGTTGCAGCAGAAAGAGGTCGCTCTGCTGACCGGGATCGGCGAGAAGAGCATCAGCTCGTTCGAGAGCGGAGCGAGAACGGACGCGATGAAGATCGGGCAGCTGCGGCGACTCCTTCAGGTCTACGGCGTCACGGAAAGCGAGTTCTTCTGCGAGGAGTTCGAGTCGCGGCTCGGAATCGGCGAAGACGCGACGCCCGAAGGTGCTCAGCCCTTCTGGCAGCAGATGCGCGACCTCCCCGACTCGGTGCGTGACAGCCTGCTCGAGAAGTTCCGCCTCATGGTCGACACCGCTCGTGAAGTGCAGGCCCTCTCGCGCCCCGTCTCCTACGCCGCACCGACCAGCGACTGGGAATTGTTGAACTCGAGGAACTGAGGTGGCGCCACAGACGGGCTGCGCCGCCACCTCGCAGGGTCAGTGTGGCGCAGCCACTCTTGCCTGCGCGCGGCGCAACGCGCCGCCCCAAAATCGCCCGACTTCCGCCAGGTGAAAGGCCCCCTTCGGCGGCGCGCAGCCAGGAGTGCCTGCGCCACATCGTTCGCGTTACTTCAACGCTGCCGCGCGAGCCCCCCCCCCGCCGCACCGCGCTCGTCGCCTAACTTCGCGAGCGATTCCGCGGCGACGACCATCCGCTCCCGCACGTGGTCGACCTCGCCCGTCCTGCTGCTCGCCACCTGGATCTCCGCGAGACACTTTGGACCACAAAAAAAAGGCCCCGGCTGACTGCCGGGGCCTTTCCCACATCACGTGAAATACAGCCTTAGAAACGGACGCCCGCCGAGAACCGATAGGTGAGCGGCAGCTGGTAATGGCCGGGGTTCGTCGCCTGCCCGAAGCTCGCGGCCTTTCTCCAGTGCGTCCCTTCGACCGGAGTCTCGGTGAACGGGTTGAACGTCTGCCGTCCATCGGTGTCCGGGTCGATGTCGATCACCGAAACGCTCGTGCTTCCGTTGATCTGGGCGCTCTCGTCGAAGGCGTTCAACAGCTCGCCCTGGATGAAGATCTCCGCCTTCCTGATCGGGAACGCGTAGTTCACCGCGATGTCCGTCGCGGTGACGTCGTCCCAGCGGTACTCGCCTCGGTCGCTGAAGTAGTACGCGACGCCGCTCGGCGTGCTCGCGTAGCCCGGGTTGGAGACGAACGGCCGGGTTCCGACGTTGGCAACCGCGGAGTACGGCGTACCGGAGTCGAAGCGCTCGAGAACGCTGAAGTTCAGGCTCCCGAACGCTCCCAGCGGCTGGTCGTACGAGGCCCACAGGCGCGCCTTGTGCTCCTGGTCGTTAGGCAGATAGCCCACCGGGTTGTGCCGGGCGAAATTCTTGTACTCGCGGTACGAGGCGATCTGGTCGCCGAACGGGCCGAGGCCGAACGACTCGCCGACCGTGTTGCCCTTCGCCTCGGACCAGGTGTAGTTGCCCGCGATGTTGAAGCGGCTCGAGACGCGGTACGACGCCTGGACCGCGACCGACTTGTACGTCCGCTCCAGATTGTGAGCCGCGCTTGCATTGGTCGTCGCGACGACGTCGAACGGCAAGAAGGTGTCGGGGGCCACTTCCACGTCGACCTGATCGTTCGCCTGGGTCTGCAGGACGTAGAAGTCGTCCCACTCGCGATCGATGTAGTCGAAGCGGACGAATCCCTTCTCTCCGACCTGAGTTCCAAACCCGAGAGTCCACTCGTCGACGCTCGGCGAGTTGAGATCACCGTCGAACCGGGTATTGAAGCCGGGGACTCTCGCGTGACCGATCAGGTGACCGGCGCCAAGGCCGCCCTGATCCTTGAACCAGGTGAACAGCGCGGTGAGCACGTCGAAGGAGCCCATTCCCGTTCCGATGCCACCGATCTGCGGTCCTTCGTAGGCGTAGTACACGTACCACGGATTGCCGCCGCCACCGGCGCCGCCGACGGTTTCGGCGATCTTCGAGACGTACTTGCTGTAGCTCGCGTTGGCGCGGAATCGGCCATCACCGTTGATGTCGTAGATGACGCCGAGGCGGGGGCTGATGTTGCTGTCCTTCGAGATCGGCTTCCCGGCGGAGTCTTCGCCGTCGTTCTTGTCGTAGCGGAAGCCGAGGTTGAAGCTCCACTTGGCCCCGAGATCCCACTTGTCATTGACGAACAGCGACTCGGTGACGAAGTCGGATCCGATCGCGAGGATCGGAACGGGCGTGTAGACGATCTCGTCACCCTCGACGATGATCGGACGAAGCGTGCCATCCGCCTCGCGCTCCGGCGAGACGCCGAAGGTGTAGATCATGAAGTTGGAGCCCGACTGGTAGTTGTTCTCAGTCCGCGACTCGGCGAAGTTCTCGTACCCGGCCACGATGTTGTGCGTTCCGGCCTGGGTCGTCGAGAGGAAGTAGGTTCCCTTGAGGTTGTAGTACTCGTTCTCGCGGCGCTTCTTGTCGCAGATGCCGCAGAAGACCGGGGCGCCCCAGCCGGCATAGCTGTCCGCGTAGTCCCAGCCGACCGTGCCCAGAGCGAGGTCGCGGGGATCGTCCGGATCCTGGGTAATGTAGTCCGTTCCGCCGCCGACGAAGTCGAGCACGCGCGCCGAGTAACCGGCTTCGAAGAGCAGGTTGGTCGTCAGGATGCCGTTGTAGTGCGCGGCCTCGAGCGTCTCGGGATTCGAACGGCCGTTGAGGTCGACGGTCGACTCCTCGAAGCAGCCGAAGCCGCAGTACGGCGTCTCGGTCGTCTCGCGGTCGAGGTAGGACGCGACGATCGAGTGCTTCGGCGTGATCTGTCCGGTCAGTTTGCCCTCGTACCGCTCGTCCGTGTTGCTCGCCGGAATCTGAATCGTGGTTCCCTGGTAGAAGGGGAATCGCGCGGCGGACGTCTCGGCGTCGCGTGCCGCGGCGAAGAACCAGAGGCGGTCCCGGATGATGCGACCGCCAAAGGTCAGTTCGTAGGTCTCGTCCGTCTGGCTCGGCTCGTTGTCCTCGCCGAAGGGCGTGGTCTTGTCCCACGAAACGTTGGTGAAGCTGTCTCGGAAGCTCCCGGAGAATTCGTTGCCGCCCGACTTGGTGATCGCCGAAACGACGCCGCCGGTGAAGCGACCGTACTCCGCCGAAACCGCTCCGACGAAGATCGACGTCTCCTGGATTGCATCCTCGATGAAGGTATTGACGGTCTGCCCGCGAACGTTCTCGTTCGTCACGGCTCCGTTGATGAGGAAGAGCGAGTCGTAGGCGAAACCTCCGCCGATGACGACGCCGGCCGCGCCGGCGCTTGCGCCGGGAACGTTACCGGTGACTCCGGGTGCGAGAAGCACCGCACCCTGCACCGTTCGCGCGATCGGCAGGTTCTCGATCATTTCGCTGGAGTAGTTCGCCTGCACCTCGGTCGTCTCGAGCACAGCCGGAGCCTGCGCGGTCACGGTGATCTGCTCGGCAACCGCGGAGAGCTGAAGCGCGGCGTTGACGCGCTCGGTCTTGGCAAGGCCGAGCCGGACTGTCTTCGTCACGGTCGCCATGCCTTCCATCTCGAATCGCACCGTGTAGTCCGCCGGCGGGAGCGCCGGGAAATTGAAGTCGCCGTTGACGTTCGAGACGCCGACGCGCGTGCCCTGAAGCCCGGGCGAGCTGAGCGTGATGGTCGCACCCGGCAACGGGGCGCCGTTGTGCGTCACCGTACCCGTGAGCGAGCCCGTCGTGCCCTGCCCGAACGCCGACACGGCGACGAGCAGCAACACCGCAACCAGTAAACCGAATTTGCCCAAATACTTCATACGTCCTCCTAATGAACGAATGTCTACGTGTGATCCC
>JAMPYE010000205.1 GCA_023700825.1 Thermoanaerobaculia bacterium
CAGCGCGATCATTTACCGGATGGGCTCGCGCCGCCCTTCGTCGCAGATGCCGCGGTTAGGCACCTCGGTCGTCGACGAGGTGGCGCTCGAGCTGATCCGGGCCTGGATCGCCGAGGACTTGCGCACGCAGCGCTGACGTGCGCTGCGCGCGCAACGCCGAAGCGTGGGGGCTCGCGGCTCAGGCCACTAGTGCCCGCGGCCACCGCGGCGTCGGGGCATGAGCGGCTCGCCCGCCTCCGCGGCGCATTCGGGGCAGTCGAGCATCTCGCGAAGAAACAGCTCGAGGAGATCGTCGGAGACGGTGGACATCGATTCAACCACGCCGCCTCGCCGTTCGATCTCGCGTTTCATCGCTTCGATTCTCGCCTTCTGGTCCTTGTTCTTCATGGTCTTTCCTCCCGACTCCGAGGTTCCCTCGGTTTCTCGCGGCATGCAAATTTCCTACTCCTCGTAGCGTGGGGAGGTGGATCTCTCGTCATCGGGAGGGAAACTCCACTCATGCTGGAGTCGCACCAGGAGCCGTTTCACGCGAGAGGTGCAGTTGCGCGCGAGTAGGGTAGAGTGCGCACGATGACCCCGGCGCACGGCGGCGAGCCTCCCGCGTTCCTCACGGCGATTCTCCGGGGGCGTGACATCTCGTTTCGCGAGTACGTCGAGCTCTGTCTCTACGATCCGGAGAACGGGTATTACACCGGCGGTTCCGCGTCGCGTGCCCGGCATGCCGACTACATCACCTCACCAGCCATCTCTCCGGTGTTCGGCTGGGCGCTCGGCCGACTGGCGCGGGAGATGGCCGGACGGCTCGAAGGCGCGCCGGTGGCAGTCGTCGACATCGGTTGTGGCGACGGCACGCTGATCCGAGCGATCGCCGATTCGTGCGGTGTTGGCCCGACGTACGTCGGCATCGACCGCAGCCTCTCCTTCGTCTCGGCGGAGCTGCGCGAGGCCCGCGACATCACGTTTGCGACGTCGCTCGACGCGATTCCCCGAGGCATGGCCACGCTCGTGGTGTCGAACGAGCTCTTTGACGCGATTCCCGCGTCGCGCGTCGTGCGGCGTGACGACGGGCTGCACGAGCTCGGCGTGACGCTTTCCGACGGCCGCCTCGACTGGTGCGAGACCACGGCGCCGGCGGAACTCGTCGACTATTTCGCCTCGCGCGGCATCGAGCTTCGCGTCGGCCAGTTTGCCGATGTCACTCCGGAATGGGGCAAAGCCTACGGCGACATCTGCGATCGAGTCGACCGCGGGATGATCGTGACGTTCGACTACGGCTTTCCGACGAAGCAGTTGTTCGATCCGCGGATCCGGATGTATGGCACCGCGGCCGCGTACCGGGGGCACGAGGTGCACCGCGACCTGTTCGCCTCGCCAGGCCAGCAGGATCTGACGGCACACGTGAATTTCGACGATCTGGAGCGTTCGGGGATCGGAGCAGGGTTCACGACGCTCGAATTCACGCGGCAGGCCCGCTTCCTGCTTTCAATCGGAATCACCGAACATCCTCTCTTCGCACCGGTCGAAGAGCGGAACTTCGGAGCGGCTCTGGCGAAGCAGGTGGAGCGCGAAAACGCCAGAAGATTGGTGCTTCCGGACGGAATCGGGGACGAGATCAGGGTCCTGGCACAAGGAAAAGGGGTTCCTGCGGGGGAGTGGAGCTTCCAGCGCTCCCGAATCTGATTCCAAAAATGATGTGATGGCCGTCAATGGTGACTGGGTGTCGCCTGAATAGAATCTGCGCGGAGTTTGGGCCTTGGCTAACTATTCGATCCTCCTAATCGCATTTCTCATCGTACTTTCGGTGCCGGTACTGACGATCTTCCTGATCGCGCCGCTCGTTCGCGCGAGCCGCCCTTCGAAGGTCAAGCTCGAGCCGTATGAGTGCGGCGTCGAGCCGGCGTCGGTGGCGTTCGACCATCGATTCTCGGTCCGGTACTTCCTGGTCGCAGTGCTCTTCATCATCTTCGACGTGGAGACCATCTTCCTGTTCCCGTGGGCGATCCGCCTCCGGCAGCTCGGATGGTTCGGCGCGATCGAGATGGCGATCTTCATCGCGATCCTGCTCGTCGGCTACTTCTACGCCTGGAAGAGGAAGGTTCTCTCATGGGTCTGATGGAGAACCGCTTCGAGCCGAACGTCCTGACGACGTCGGTCGACAAGATCTTCAACTGGGCGCGCAAGTCGTCGATCTGGCCGATGCAATTCGGCCTCGCCTGCTGCGCGATCGAAATGATGGCCGTGCTCGATCCGCGCTACGACATGGCGAGATTCGGGGCCGAAGTCTTCCGCGCGACGCCGCGCCAGGCCGATCTGATGATCGTGGCCGGCACGGTGACCGAGAAGATGGCGCCGATCGTCAAGCGCCTCTGGGACCAGATGCCGGAGCCGAAGTGGGTGATGGCGATGGGCTCGTGCGCGACCTGCGGCGGCCCGTACGACACGTACGCGGTCACGCAGGGCGTCGACCGGATCGTCCCGGTCGACATCTATGTGCCCGGCTGCCCGCCGCGCCCGGAAGCGCTCCTCTGGGGGCTCATGGAGCTCCAGAAGAAGATCGACAAGATGCACGTGATCCGCAAGGGGGGCGCGGCGTACGACTTCGCGCGTCAGCAACTCGCCCCGGCGGAACGCCCGACGCACTCGGGCCCCGCGTTGCGCGCCGAGCAGGCGGCTCAGCTCGCCGCCGCCGACAGCAGCGACACCAAGACGGAAGCCTGAGGAAGCGATGGCCGAGGAAACGGAACAGAAACCCGCGAAACCTGCGCCCGCTGCTCCGGCGGCGCCGCCCGCGAAGACGAAGGAAGAAGTTCTCGCCGACCCGATCGTCGCGGCAGTGGCGTCCGCGATGCCCGCGGCGTTCGTCAACGCGAAGGACGCGATTGGTGAGATCTCGCTCTACGTCGCGCGCGAATCGATCGTCGACGTCTGCCGCGCGTTCAAGGCGGACAGCTTCACGTACCTGGTCGATCTCTGCGGCTCCGACTACTCGACGTTCCCCGGCCACGCCGGCGAGCGCTTCTGCGTGAACTACCTTCTCTACTCGTTCGAGAAGAACGTCCGCATCCGGCTCAAGGTCTTCGTCGCCGACGACGTCAGCGTGCCTTCGGTCACGAGCGTCTGGAAGACGGCGAACTGGCACGAGCGCGAGACCTTCGACATGTTCGGCATCCGGTTCGAGGGGCACCCGAACCTCGAGCGGATCCTGATGTGGGAAGGCTTCAACGGTCATCCGCTGCGGAAGGACTTCCCGATCCGCGGCATCGATACGGGGGCGCGCATCTATCCGGAAGTTTTCCCACCGGGAGGCGGCCCCGCGGCGGGCTCGACCGGCAAGTCGCACGAGGACGTGAACATCTGGAAGGGCCCCGCGGTCCCCTACGGCCGCTCGCCGAAGGGCCAGGTGCCCGAGACGAAGCAGGTCGAAGCGCCTCAGGGGAGCAGTGACGAGGGGAAAGCGGACGCCTGAAGGCGCGCCGCCCATCGGAAGGACTCATGACGCAGACGATGCTCAATCTCCACGAGATGGAGATCAGTTTCGGACCGCAGCACCCGTCCACGCACGGGGTCTTGCGCGTCATGGTGAAGATCGACGGCGAGCGAATCGTCGACGCGAAGCCGATCATCGGCTATCTCCACCGCGGCACCGAGAAGCTGTTCGAGAACATGAATTACCCGCAGTGCGTGCCGCATACCGACCGGCTCGACTACGTCGCCTCGGCGACGAGCAACGAGGGCTTCGTCGGCGCCGTGGAGAAGCTGCTCGGCATCACCGACCAGATCCCGCGCCGCGCGAAGATCATCCGCGTGATGCTCGCCGAACTGCAGCGCCTGTCGTCGCACCTTCTCTGGCTCGCGACGCACGCGATCGACCTCGGCGCGATGACCCCCTTCTTCTACACCTTCCGCGAGCGCGAGCTGATTCTCGACCTTTTCGAGGACTACTGCGGCGCCCGGCTGACGCTGAACTGCATGCGGATCGGCGGCCAGGCCGACGACGTCAACGCGCAGTGGCTGCAGAAGCTCGCCGACTTTCTCGGCATCTTCGACGCCGCGCTCGACGAGTACGAGTCGCTGCTCACGACCAACCGGATCTGGCGCAAGCGCACGGTCGGCATCGGCGTGATCACGCCAGAGGATGCGATCGACTGGGGTCTCACCGGCCCGCCGCTTCGCGGCTCGGGCATCGAGTGGGACATCCGCCGTGCCTTCCCGTACGAGGTCTACTCCGATCTCAAGTTCGAGATCCCCGTCGGCCGCAACGGCGATACGTACGACCGCTACCTCTGCCGTATGGAAGAGATGCGGCAGTCGAAGAAGATCCTCGAGCAGTGCGTCACGATGATCGCCGACACGAAGGAAGGCGACCTCAAGGCGAAGGTCTCCCGCGTGATCCGGCCTGCGGAAGGCGAGGCGTACTTCTCGGTCGAGTGCCCGAAAGGGGAGCTCGGCTACTACATCATCGCCGACGGCAAGAACCCGAACGCGTACCGCTGCCACGTGCGGCCGCCGTCGTTCGTCAACCTCTCGGCTCTGCCTGACCTCGTGAAGGGTCACCTGGTCGCCGACATGGTTGCCGTCATCGGGACGATCGACATCGTCCTCGGGGAGGTCGACCGATGAGCGCGACGCTCCCGGTTGTCGCATCGATGTTCGGCTCGATTCCCGAGCCGATCGTGAACTACGTCATCTGGCCGACGACGAAGTTCGTCATCGCCTTCGCCGTCATCATGGGCATCGTCGCCTTCACGACGCTCGTCGAGCGCCGCGTGCTCGGCTTCATGCAGGCGAGGCTCGGCCCCAATCGCGTCGGGCCGCAGGGCATCCTGCAGTTCGTCGCCGACCCGATCAAGCTGCTTCTCAAGGAAGACATCGTGCCGGCGGGCGCGCAGAAGGCGGCGTACTTCATCGCGCCGATGCTGCCGATCATCCCGGCGTTCCTAGCCTTCTGCCTGATCCCATTCGGTCCGCCTCCGACGTTCGCGATCGCGGACGTCAACGTCGGGCTGCTCCTGGTCCTCGCCCTCACGTCCACGGGCGTGTACGGGATCATCCTCGGCGGCTGGGCCTCGAACAACAAGTTCTCGCTATTAGGCGGACTTCGGAGCGCGGCGCAGATGGTGTCGTACGAAGTGCCGTTCGGCCTCTCGATCGTCGGCGTGCTGATGCTGACGGGGAGCCTGAGCCTCGTCGAGATTGTGCGCTACCAGGAACAGAGCGTCTGGAATGTGCTGCCGCAGCTGATCGGCTGCTTCATCTTCCTCGTCGCGATGACGGCGGAAGTGAACCGAGCGCCGTTCGACCTTCCGGAAGCGGAGTCGGAGCTCGTCGCCGGGTTCCACACCGAGTACTCCGGGATGAAGTTCGCGTTCTTCTTCCTCGCGGAGTATGCGTCGATGCTGGTCAACGCGTGCCTCATCGTGCTGCTCTTCTTTGGCGGCTGGACGGCGGCGATCGCCGGCCACGGGCTGACGACGGCAGCGATGCAGTCGATGGGTTGGCTCGGGATGATCCTCGGCTTCCTCATCTTCGGCGCGAAGGTCGCGTTCTTCATGATTCTCTACATCTGGTTCCGCGGAACGTTCCCGCGCTACCGCTTCGATCAACTCATGGATCTCGGGTGGAAGTGGATGATCCCGCTCGCACTCGCGAACATCGTCGTGACCGGGCTGGTCATCCTGATCGCCCAGAGCGGAGGAGCGTCGTAATGCTGGTCGAAGCCCCGAAGACGAAGTGGACCGACCGCTTCCTGCTGCTCGACCTGCTCACGGGTCTTCGGACGACGTGGCGGGAGCTCTGGAGGAAGAAGGTCACGGTCGAGTACCCGGAGAACCGGCTTCCGACGTCCGACAACTTCCGCGGCATGTTCCGCTTCTCGTACGAGCGCTGCATCGCCTGCAAGATCTGCGCGATGGCCTGCCCGATCGAGATCATCTACATCGACGTCGGTGAAGAGACGCGCGAGGTCGACGGCAAGAAGAAGAAGATCAAGGTGCTCAACCGGTACGACATCGACGTGAAGCGCTGCATGTTCTGCTCGCTATGCGAAGAGGCGTGCCCGACGAAGCCGAAGTCGATCTGGCTGACCACCGGAACGTACGAGCTCGCCTCGTACGACCGCAACGAGCTCTACATGAACATGCAGCAGCTCGAATACTGGGAAGGGCGTCCCGAGTACTCGACGCTCGAGGAGATCGCCGCCGAGCAGGGGATCACCGAGGCGAAGGCGCTTCCCGGGAAAGGGGACTCGAAGTGAGCGACCCGATGATGCTTACCGGCGTGCCTCTCGCGCTGTTCATGATCGTCGGCACGATCGCGATCGCCAGCTCGATTCTCGTGGTGTCGATGCGCAATCCCGTGCATTCGGCGCTCTTCCTGCTGTTGACGTTCCTCTGCGTCGCGATCTTCTTCGTGATGCTGGGGGCGGAGTTCGTCGGCGCCGTCCAGGTGCTCGTCTACGCGGGCGGCATCATGGTTCTGTTCCTGTTCGTCGTCATGCTGATCAACGTGAAGGCGCTCCCGACAGAGCGAGTGTTCACGCCGGGCTCGATCGGTGGCGTGATGATGGGCATCCTGCTTTTCCTGATCCTCGCGATCGTCCTCGGGTCGGGCAAATGGTCACCGCGGGTCAACGAGCCGGACAACGTCCGTTCGACGACGACCGTGGTGACGGCGCCAGTGACGGATGCCGGCGGCGTGACGGTTCAGACCGAGACGTCGGAGACCACGGTCGTCGGCAACTCCGAAGCGGTCGGCATGGCGCTCTATCGCGACTACCTGGTGCCGTTCGAAGTGGCGTCGCTCTTCCTGCTCGTGGCGATGATCGGCGCGATCGTCATCGGCAAGCGCGACTTGAATGCTTCCGAAGAGGAGTCGATTCCGGACTTCGTCGCGAAGAAGGTCGCCGACGAAGAGCGTATCAAGGGGGTGACCGGTGCCTAGCACGGAAGCGTTCCTGCTGCTCAGCGCGCTGATGTTCACCATCGGCCTGGTGGGCGTCACGGTGCGCCGCAACATGATCACGGTGCTCATGTGCCTCGAGCTGATGCTCAACGCCGTGAACATCAACCTCGTCGCGTTTTCGCAGCGTCTCTCGTCTCTGGAGGGGCAGGTCTTTCCGGTCTTCATCATCACGATCGCAGCCGGCGAGGCGGCGGTCGGCCTGGCGATCATCATCCAGCTCTATCGACTCAAGAGCACGGTGAACGTCGACCAGGTCACGGAGCTCAACGGTTGAGAACGGTCCCGGCTGGATTGCCGGGCAACGGGTAGGAACGAATGTCGATCGGCTCATATCTATGGCTCGTTCCGCTGCTGCCGCTCGTCGGCGCGG
>JAMPYE010000206.1 GCA_023700825.1 Thermoanaerobaculia bacterium
CCGGCGCCACATTCGCGGGTCGCGCCCCGCCCTGCCGTACTTGCCACCGGCTACTATCCGACGCCCCTCCGGGGCGAACGATCCGTTCGGTCGGTGCCCTCCAGTTCTCCGTTCTGGCAGATTGACTCTCAGTCCGGTAGCGCCGATGATCGGCCGATCCGGATCAAGGCTGTCCGTCGTGCCGCGTGATGCCCGCGTCGAGGAGGATGCAATGATGACCAACAATGCGCCTGGACTCCCGTCGAAGGACGAGTACGCGGAGTGGTACGCGGGCTACGTGGCGCTCGTGCCCGACGCAGACATCCTTGCCGCGCTCGCCGCTCAGCCCGACGATCTCGATACCCTGCTCGGGGACTTGACCGAGACGTCGAGCACCTTTCGCTACGCGGCCGGCAAGTGGAGCATCCGTCAGCTGGTGGGCCACCTGATCGACGGCGAGCGCGTCTTCGCTCTTCGCGCGCTCTGTTTCTCGCGCGGTGAGACTGCGGCGCTTCCAGGCTTCGACGAGAACAGTTACGTCGCGAGCTCCGCATATGCTGACGTCCCGTTGGAGGAGTTGCGACTCGAGTTCCGGACGCTGCGGGCGGCGAACGTCATGATGTTCGGAAGGCTCGGGACCGAAGCCTGGAACAGGCGCGGCACCGCCTCCGGGTACTCCGTATCCGTGCGCGCCCTCGCGTACATCATGGTCGGGCATCCGCGGCATCACATGAAGGTGATCGGCGAGCGCTACCTGCCTCCCCTCGACATCACCGCGCGGCGCCTGGTATGGATGAAGGGCGTGTGAGCCGCGGACTCATTTCTCGAACCGGTAGTGCGACACCATCCACTGCCGGCCGCGGTCGAAGCCGAAGAGCTCGGCGCAAGCCATGAAGAAGCAGCGCCAGCGGACGAGCCACTTGAGCGCGTTCTCCTCTCCGTAGACGCCGGCGAAGATCATGAGGATCTCGGCGCGATGCGCGTCCATCCGCGCGAGCCAGGCCTCGGAGGTCCGCTGGTAGTGCGTGCCGTCGACGCGCCAGCGCTCGCGGATGCGGAGATCGTCCTGGAAATGCAGCAGCAGGTCGTCGCTCGGCATGATGCCGCCGGTAAAGAAGTAGCGCGCCATCCAGTCGGACGCGTCACGCACCTCGAACGGGTACGCGAAGCGGACGTGCGTGAAGATGTGGACGAAGAGCGTGCCGCCGGGGACGAGCCAGGTCGAGACCCGCCGCAGCAGCTCGGCGTAGTTGCGCATGTGCTCGAACATCTCGACCGAAACTACGCGGTCGAAGGTCTCGCCCGGATCGAACTCGTTCATGTCGCAGGTCCGGATGGTGACGTTCCGGAGCCCGCGCTGCGCTGCGCGGCGCTCGATGTGCTCGCGCTGCGACGCGGAGTTCGACACCGCGACGATCGTCGCGTTCGGAAAGCGCTCCGCCATGAAGAGCGTTAGCGAGCCCCATCCGCAGCCGAGCTCGAGAATGCGCTCGCCGTCCCGCAGCCCCGCGCGCTCGACCGTCAGCTCGAGCATCGCCTTCTCCGCTTCGGTGAGTGACGCGCCAGCGGACGCGTAATACGCCGAGCTGTACTTGAGATGATCGCCGAGCACGAGCTCGAAGAATCGAGCCGGCACCTCGTAGTGCTGCGCGTTCGCGTCGGCCGTGTTGATCGCGATCGGGCTCTCCCGGAGTTGCGCGACGAGCCGCGCGAGCCGCTCGCCCTGCTTCTCCTCGGTCGGCTCCGTCTCCTCGCGAAGCCTCTCGCGCAGCAGGCCGCGGATCGCGACGCGAATCAGCGCGTCGGGCACGAGGTCGCGCTCGAGGATCGACTGGGAGAACGGGACGGGCTCGCTCGACGCGGCGGTGCGGAGCGAAGAGATCGGTTCGTTTGCGGCGGAAGTCTTCACGATTACCTCTTCGGGAACCACGGCACGAACGCGCTGGTCGTCTCCTGGTAGCGGCGGTACTCCTCGCCGCGACTGCGGAGCGACTGCGCTTCCGTCGCCGGGATCCCTGTCACTTTCAACAGGAAGTAGAGAATCAGGGCAGGGGAGACGAGGCCGAGCCAGCCCCACGGCGAGCCGAGTGCGAAGAGCGCAAAGCTCACCCAGATGAGCCACTCGAAGAAGTAGTTCGGATGGCGCGAGTAGTTCCAGAGCCCCGCGCGGCACGTCTTGCCCTGATTCGCGGGATCGGCCTTGAAGCCGCGCAACTGCGCGTCGGCGATTGCTTCGCCCGCGATCGCTACGACCCAGAGCACGACGCCGGAGATCTCGAGGATCGAAAGGCCGGGCCGCGGATTGAGCGTCGGGATGAGCAGGGGGACCGAGAGCACGACTCCCAGCACGGCCTGGAATTCGAAGAAGACGAGGAACTTGAGCCCGAGATTCGTCTTCCATTCGCGGCGCAACTGAACGTAGCGCCCCTCTTCGGGCTCGCCGAGGATTCGTTTCAGCAGGTGAGCGGCGAGGCGCAGACCCCAGAGCGCGCCCATCGACGCGATTACCCAGGCGCGGAGCGGGTCGCCCTCGGCGCGGAGGGCGTAAACGATCGCCAGGATGCCGATGCCTCCAGCCCAGCCCGCGTCGACGATCGACGCGTTCTTCATCGCGAGATGGATCAGCCAGAGGACGAACATCAGTGTCGCGACGACCGCGGCGCCGACGCCGACGGTGGCGAGCGCGGCCGTCATCATGCAGTCACCCGCTGCGCTCGCGCGCGTGCGACGCGACGGAGCAGCAGCGTGAACATCGGAGCGCTTACGAGCGTCGTCGCGACGGCGAAGAGCAGCCAGGCGACGAGCGCCTGCATCGTGATCGTCCAGAACGCGGAGATCGCCCCGAGCGGATCGCGCGCCACTGCCGCCGCGATCTCCTGCGCGGAGAGGTGAAGGCGCGGCGAGCCGAACAGCCACTCGCCCGCGCGCATGAACGGGATCAGCATCACGAACTGCAACGGGTAGACGAGATAGTTGACCGACTGGATCACCGGCTGGTTGAGGCCGAAGGCCGCCGCGACGATCGCGCAGAGGACCGTCGTCGCTCCGAGGACGGGGATCACGCCGATCACCATGCCGAGCACGATGCTGAGCGCGAGCTTCTCGGGGGTGAGCCCTTGCTTGAGCAGCTCGACCACGAGCCGGCCGATCCGGCGTGGATCCGGCAGACGCATCAGGCGGCGCGCCTCCCGAGGATCGCGCTCGCAGGCTCGCCCGGGGCGAGGCGCTGGAGCTGGATCAGGACGTAGACCGACATTGCGATGTTTCCCAGAAGCATGATGAGGATGAACCAGGCAGCGCGGGAGACGTTGACCCGTTCGCGCCAGGCAACCCAGACGAAAAACGTCAGGAAGCCGAAGTATGCATCCCAGAGGGTGGCGATCGACCATGGATTCTCGGCGAAGCCGGGCCATGCGTCCCAGAGGCTCTGCTGTAAACTCGCGCGAACCGTAACGACGAGCATCGCAACGAGAATCGTGCCGAAGAGAAGTTGCAGAAGGCGTCGCTGATTCATCGTGGTCCTTTCTCCGAACCCATCGCCGGCAGCGCTGGTGTGGCGAGGGACCCCGGAGAGCTTCGCCGGGTGCGGTCGGGGGAATCAGACAGTCGGATCATGACTAGCTATTAGCGTATTACAAAACGACCAATTCGGTCAATCGTACAAACGGAGCGGTAGATTCGCGGGGTGTCAGTCCGTCCGAATTTTTGAGATATTTTGATGAAATCGCCCGATTTTGCGTCTCGGTGAGTTGACAAGTCTGTCGATCTCGGGTCATGATTCGTCGCATGATAAAGCAAAATAAACGACCAAATCGTTCTGTCGGATCCGGCTCGACGGTTCGGGACGCGGCTTCGGGATCGCGCGAGTCTCGCGAGTACCACCTCGGCGCCGTGGTTTCCATTGCACGGCGCGCGGTCGGCGCGCCGGGCATTGCGCGCGATTTTCGGTCGTCTCTCGCGGGGCGCCAGACGGGGCCGGCGTGAAGCGCGTCGCCGTCATCGGCTCGGGGATCTCGGGGCTCGGGGCTGCCTGGCTCCTGAGCCGGCGCTTCGAGGTCTCGCTCTTCGAGAAGGACGACCGCGTCGGCGGGCACACGCACACCGTCATGGTCGACACGGCTGACGGCCCGCTGCCGGTCGACACCGGCTTCATCGTCCACACCGAGCGGAACTATCCGAACTTCATCCGCCTCATGCGCGAGCTCGGCGTGGAGACGCAGGCGAGCGACATGTCGTTCGCGGTAACCGCGTTCGACGACGACTTCGAGTATTCGAGCCGCGGGCTGCGCGGCTTCTTCGCGAAGCGCTCGAACGCGTTGCGCCCTTCCCATTACAAGCTCCTCACCGAGATCATGCGTTTCAACCGCGAGGCGATGACGCTCGCCTCATCGCCTCTGGCCTCGCGCCTGACTCTCGGCGAGATGCTGGACCGCGGCCGCTTCGGCAACGAGTTTCGCGAGCGCTACCTCTACCCGATGGCCTCCGCAGTCTGGTCGATGTCGTTCGCCGAGATCGCGCACTTTCCCGCCGCCGCGCTCGTGAAGTTCTTCGAGCACCACGGAATGCTCGGCATCGACACGCACCCCGAGTGGCGCGTCATCCGTGGCGGGTCGTTCCGCTACATCGCGCCAATCAGCGAGCCGTTCCGCGAGCGGGTCGTGACGGGCGCGAAGATCGCCCGTGTCTCGCGCGACGGCCAAGGGGTGGAGATCCACTTCGACGCCGGAGCGTCGCAACGCTTCGACGAGGTCGTCTTCGCCTGCCACGGCGACCAGGTGCTGCCGCTCCTCGAGATGCCCACGGATGCGGAGCGCGCCGTCTTCTCCAAGCTGCGGACGAGCAGCAACGAGACGGTGCTCCACACCGACTCGCGCCTGCTTCCACGCCGCCCCGACGCGCGCGCGTCCTGGAACTACGGCATCGACCCGCGGGCCGAGCGGCAGGTCAGCGTCACCTACCACATGAACCGCCTGCAAACCCTGAAGTCGCAGACAGACTATTGCGTCACGCTCAACGGAACGGACAGAATCGATCCTTCGAAGATCGTGAAATCGATGGTCTACCATCACCCGTCCTACGACCAGGGGGCACTCGACGCCCAGGCGCGCTGGAGCGAAGTCAGCGGCGTGGGGCACACGCACTTTTGCGGCGCGTACTGGTACTACGGCTTTCACGAGGACGGGCTGAGGTCCGCGATCCGCGTCGCGAGCGCGCTCGGAGTGGAGTGGTAGCCGATGCCCGCGCCCGGCATCTATCTCGGAACGCTCAGCCACCGGCGCTTCACGCCGCGTCGGCACGAGTTCGACTATCCGATCTTCATGGTGCTGCTCGACGTCGACCGCATCCCGGAGTTGATGAGCGTTTCCCGCCTCACTAGCCGGAACCGCTTCAACTGGGCGAGCTTCGACGATCGCGATCACGTCGGCGATCCTTCGCTGCCGCTGCGCACGCGACTGGAGACCGACGCGGCCGCGAACGGCGTCGCGCTTCCCGACGGACCGATCTATCTGCTCACGCACCTCCGCTATCTCGGCTATGGCTTCAACCCCGTGTCGTTCTTCTACTGCTACGGGAAAGACGGGAAGCTCGGCGCGGTGCTCTCCGAGGTGAACAACACGTTCGGCGAGCGCACGAGCTACTGGCTCACGGAGCGGAACGAGATCGAAGGCGGCGCGCTGCGGAAGTTCCGCGCGGCGAAGGCGATGCACGTCTCGCCCTTCATGCCGATGGAACTCGAGTACACGTTCGGCTTCTCGGAGCCGGGTGACGCAATGACGGTCTACATGAACACGATCGACCACGGAGAGATCAACTTCGACGCGACGCTGCGGATGACGTGGCGCGCGTGGAGCGCCGCGAACCTGCGCTCGGCGCTCGCGCGACATCCGTTGATGACGCTCAAAGTGATCGCGGCGATCCACTGGCAGGCACTCGTGCTGCTCGTAAAAAAAATCCCGGTGTTCACGCATCCCACGGGACGAGGATGGAAGGTCTGGTGATGAAGACGACGCTACGGAACCTGGCGAAGAAGCTGACGCTTTCGAGCCTCGGAAAACTCGAGGACGGATTTCTCCGCATCCACATCGGCGACGAGCTGCACGAGCTCGGCGATCCCGCCTCCGACCTGCGCGCGAACATCCACATCCACGACGAGCGCTTCTTCACGCGCGCGCTCCTCGGCGGGGACATCGCCTTCGGCGAGTCGTACATGGACGGCGACTGGTCGGCCGACGATCTCGTGGCGGTGGTGCGGATCGCGGCGCGCAACCTCTCGCGTGTCGAGAGCAGCAACGGGATCGTCTCGTCGCTCAGCCGTCTCGCCGACACGCTGAGGCACCGGTTCCGCGCGAACACCATCGACGGAAGCCGGCGCAACATCCACGAGCATTACGACCTGAGCAACGATTTCTTCCGGCTTTTTCTCGACACGGAGATGGTCTACTCCGCGGCCTGGTACGAGTCGGCCGAGGACTCGCTCGAAGAGGCGCAGTTCGAGAAGCTCGACCGGATCTGCAGGAAGCTGCGGCTCGGTCCCGACGACCATGTGCTCGAGATCGGCACCGGCTGGGGAGCGTTCGCGATCCATGCCGCGCGCGAGTACGGCTGCCGCGTCACGACGACGACGATCAGCCGCCAGCAGTTCGAGCTCGCGAAGCAGCGCATCGCCGACGCTGGGCTCTCCGACCGGATCGAGCTGCTCCTCGAGGATTACCGGAAGCTCGCGGGGAGCTACGACAAGATCGTCAGCATCGAGATGTTCGAGGCGGTCGGCTTCGAGTTCTACGACGCCTTCTTCGGCAAGTGCGACGAACTGCTCGAGCCCGATGGAACGATGCTGCTTCAGACGATCACGATGCTCGACCAGAAGTTCCACACCTACCGCAGGCGCACCGACTGGATTCAGAAGCACATCTTTCCCGGCTCCGAGCTCGCCTCGGTGAGCGAGGTCCTCAACTCGGTGGCGAGGGTGACGAAGATGGCGCTCTTCCAGGCCGAGGACATGGGCGCGCACTACGCGCGGACGCTCGCGGAGTGGCGGCGGCGGTTCCTCGCCGCGACGAACAAGGTGCGCATGCTCGGCTTCGACGACTCCTTCATTCGCGGCTGGGACTACTACCTCGCGTACTGCGAAGGAGGGTTCCTCGAGCGTCACGTCAGCGACTTCCAGTTGATGCTGACGAAGACGCACAACCGGCGGGATCTGTTCGGCGAGCCGTGGGGGGAAGAGCAGGTCAGAGGTCAAAGGTCAGAGGTCAAAGCAGGCGGGATGAAGATCCTGGCGGGCGAGAGGCGATAGACGAGAGGCGAAGAGCAGGCGAAGCGCGAGGCGAATGTGGCG
>JAMPYE010000004.1 GCA_023700825.1 Thermoanaerobaculia bacterium
TAGCAGGACGATGGCGATGGTGACGGCTGTCTTTTTCATGGCGGTTATCCTCGTCGTCGTTTCAGGGGAGCTGGATGCTCTTCAGCTCGTACGGAACGGACATCGTCGCCTTCTTCGTGAGCAGCGTGAGCTCGAGAGTCACGTCCGCCGGTGGTGGTTCCGACGGCTCGAGCGTCATGATCGTGTCGTCTCCGGAGGTGTTCGAGCTGCGCTAAGGGACCGAGACCTCGGTTCCGTCGGCCTTCAGGAGCCGCACGCTGAGGATTCGATCCATGTCGGCTTCCTTGCCGGAAAGGACGACGGCTCCCTCGGCGCCCGAGCCCGCTCCGAGCTCCTGGAACGCCTTGGCGAGCTCGATCATCGCCTCGACTTCCTTCTCGTCGACCCCTTCCTTCTTCGCCTGCTCGCGAATCTCCGCGATCTTCTTGTCGTCGAGTTTGTTCTGGCCGCGTTTCTCCTCCAGCTTCTGCGGGGAGAGGACCGTGATGGAGAGCTTCTCCGCCTTGAGGCTCTTGTTGCTGAGCGGCTTGTCCATCTTCGAGAGCACCCTGTCGATCTTCACGATCGAGTTCGGGTCCTTCGACGGCACGAAGAGCTCGACCGTGCCCGAGATGCGCATCGACTTGGCGGCGCGCGCGGGAGTCTTGAGGCGGACCGTGAGCTGGCCCATGTTCCAGTCGCGCGGCATGAAGTCGGCCTGCTCGCCACCGGACCAGAGCTCGTTCCCCTTTTCGTCGCGCGCTTCCTTCACGACGATGCGGGCCGCGTTGATCTTGTCGAGCCCGTTGCCGGTCAGCTCCATCTTGAGCTCGAGATTCCCCGAGAACGGCCCGGCTTTCGCGCGGCTGTCGA
Source organism: Thermoanaerobaculia bacterium (assembly GCA_023700825.1). Classification (GTDB taxonomy): domain Bacteria; phylum Acidobacteriota; class Thermoanaerobaculia; order Gp7-AA8; family Gp7-AA8; genus JACPDH01. The sequence goes on from JAMPYE010000004.1 coordinate 853, forward strand.
TGACTTCCTTGACTTGCACGCCGACGCCACTCTGGGCGTGAGCCGTTCCGATCGCTCCCGCGCCGAGACAGAGCAGGGCGAAGGAAAACCTGACGACACGTAGAGTTGCCCGCATCGAGAACCTCCGATTGATTGAATGCCGGAGAGGATAGCACGACGTGCCGCGACGGGTCTCGCGGGCGCGCGGGACCGCCGGCATCGATGCGAAGGCCTAGCCGCGCTTCTGCTGCTCCCGTTGGCGCGCCTTGAACTCAGCGTCGTTGCGCCCCAGAACGTCGGTCAGCTCGGCGCCCGCGAGCAACGCGGCGACTCCGACGAAGATCATCACCAGGGCGACGAGAATCGAGCTCGCTCCGCCGTACGCGGACATCGCGCCTGACCGGTCGAAGTAGAGCGCGACCGCGATTTGCGCCGAAGTGAAGATCAAGGCGGCGCACAAGGCTCCCGGCGCGACATGACGCCACTTCAGCCGCATGTCGGGCACGAACTTCAGGATGCTGCCGAACATGATCGCCATCAGGACGAAGAACGCGACGAAGCTGAGTCCTCGCCAGAGGCCGAGCCCCGTGACGTCGGGGAAGTGCTGCTTCCACCACGAAATGCCGATGTTCAGGCTGATGCCTGCGAAAACGAACAACAGAGACGACACGACCATGAGCACCGCGACCAGCCGGTCCCATAGCAGCGCGCGCCATCCACTGCGAGGCGGCTCGGGGACGCTGAGCACGGCGTTCAGAGAGCCCCGCAGCTGTTCGAATACGCCCGAGGCGCCGAAGAGGAGCGCGACGATCCCCACGATCGTGATGGTGGGATCGTGCGTGGTGGCCGCCGAAGTCAGGATCCCCTCGACGGCCCGGCCCGTTTCGTCTCCGAGAGCGCGCCGCACGACGGAGATCATGTCGTGCCGGGCCGACTCGCGGCTGAAGAGGGCGCCTACCGCGCTGAAGGAGAGAAGCAGGAGGGGAGCGAGCGAAAAGGTGGCGAAGAAGGCGACAGCCGCGGCGCGCCCCGTTGCATCATGGCGCTGCCACGCGCGCCAGACCTCGGCGAACACATCGCGGACTCTCGTGATGACTCGCATCGCGTCGGGCGTCGCTCCCGCAAGCGCCGGGGAGTTCGGGTCCGCCTTGACGGATCGAACCGGTCAGCAGCGCTTCTTGACGATCGCAACCGCCTGCTCGGTGAGGCCCTCGCAGCAGGTCGTCCACATCGCGTCGAACCAGCCGTTGTCGAAGCCGTGGATCGTCACCGCGACCACCTGCTTGCCGTGCTCGGCACAGCGAAGGTCCGCCGCGCGCTCGAGGCGGGGCCGCAGGCGCTCGCGCAGCGTCGTTTCGCGGTCTTCGAAAATGATCTTCATCGATTCCTGCTGGATTGCGCTCATGCGACGGGCTCCTCTCGGCTGACCAGTCGAGACGAGGTGACGGTGCTTTCGTCCTGCGTCGCGTGATGGCCGGGCCCGAACCGAAGTGCGAGGTCCCAAACCATGCCTGCGACGGCGACTGCAGCGGTGATCGTCAACCACATCTCCATCCGGCGCCTCCGTGATTGCGGTCCCGGGGGACGACCGTGATGGCCGTTCCCCCGGGCCCGCGTGTTCGATCGGATCGATCGTGCGTCGCCGAACTACTTCTTCGGCTTGGCTTCGTCGGCCTTGAGCGTCTGGCCGTCGACTTCCTTGCCGTTCAGGCCGGCAATCGCGGCGCGACCCACTTCGGCGTTTTCGAATTCGATGAAGCCGAAGCCCTTCGACTCTCCGCTCGAGCGCTCGGTCGCGACCGTCGCCGAAACGACGGTTCCGTACGAAGCTGCGAGTTCGTTGAGCTGCGCGTCGTTCATCTGCCTGGGGAGATTGCCTACATACAATTTCATTGGAGCTCCTGGCCGGCCGGGCCGGCGAATCCCCCGGAGCTGGCGCCGTGGACCAGCCTCGATGAAGAGGTCTCGCCGGGCGCGACAATTCGGGAGAATGGGAAGCTAAGAGGGGTGAGTCCAGAATATCTGACTTAGTTCAGATGGACTGAAGTGCCGAAGAAGTTTCCCCGACCGTGCGTCCACCATAGTCTCTTCGACGCGGAATGTCACGGCGCAATAGTTCCGGCCCGTTTCCGGTTGCGGCGCCACCCGACGATGGGGAAGGGGCACCGACTGGTATGTGGCGCAGGCACTCCTGCCTGCGCGTCGCCGAAGGCGACCAGTAGATTCCCACCTGGTGGGTCGACAGGGCGGCGCTTCGTCCCGCTCCGCGGGACAGACAGGAGTGCCTGCGCCAGATTCGGCGCAGCGAAAGGCGCCGCCCTTTCGGGCGGCGCCTTTCGCTTTGACTCGATGCGCCTGGCTCTACGTCGGCGCCGTCACTTCGACGAGCCCAGGTACTTCAGCATCTCGCCGTCGGTCGAAAGCACCATCACCGTATCCGCGTCGAAGCTCTTTTCGAGCGTTCCCATCGTCTTGAGGAAGCGGTAGAACTCGGGATCGCGGTTGTACGCCGAGGCGTAGATGTCGGCGGCCGCGGCGTCCGCCTTTCCGCGGATCTCCTGTGCTTTCCGATACGCCTCCGACTCGATCACCCGGAGCTCGCGCTCCCTCTCGCCGGCGATGCGGGCGGCTTCTCCTGCGCCCTCGGAGCGGTAGCGTTCCGCGATCCGCTTTCTCTCCGAGATCATGCGTGCGTAGACTTCCTGCCTGACCGCGTCGACGTAGTTGATCTGCTTGACGCGGAAGTCGAGGATCTCGATTCCGAGGTCGACGGTGCGGCGTTGCGCGTTCTTGAGAACCTCGGCCGTGAGCTTGTCGCGGCCGAACTCGACCCGCTCGGCAGCTTCCGGCTGGCTCAGTTCGGCGACGTCGTCCGCGACGACCATCGGGCGATTCGTCGAGCGCACCAGATCGATCAGCTCGTGCTTCGCGATCGTGTTCCGGGTCTCGCCGTCGAGGATGTCGTCGAGCCGCGACTGCGCGCCCCGCTCGTCGTGGAGGCGCTGGAAGAACAGGAGCGGATCGGTGATGCGCCAGCGCGCGTACGAGTCCACCCAGATGAAACGCTTGTCTTTCGTCGGGATCTGGTTCGGGTTTCCGTCCCATTCGAGAAACCGCTTCTCGAACGCGTGGATGTTCTGTACGAACGGAGTCTTCATCTTCAGGCCCGGCGTCGTGATCGGCTTCCCGACCGGCTTGCCGAACTGCGTGATGACGACCTGTTCGGTCTCGCGCACGACGTAGAGCGAGCTCGACAGGGTCACGATGGCGAACAGCACCACCACGGCGATGATCGCGATGCGAATCTGCGTCATGGCTTCACCTCCGCCGCCTGGCCCGGAAGAGGCAAGAGCGGGATCAGTCCCTTGAGGTTCTCGTCCAGGATGATCTTCTTCTTCACGTTCGGATAGACCGCGCTCATCGTTTCGAGATACATGCGGCGGCGGGTCACTTCGGGCGCGCGCTGGTACGCCGCGTGGACCTGGACGAACAGGTCCGCGTCGCCGCGCGCGCGGTTGACGCGATCGGTCGCGAAGCCCTCGGCCTGTTCGACCGCCTGCATCGCCTGGCCTTTCGCGCGCGGGATGATCTGGTTGTAGTCGGCGCGCGCCTGGTTGATCATCTTCTCGCGCTCCTGCTGCGCCTGGTTGACCTCGTTGAATGACGGCTTCACGGGGTCGGGCGGGTTCACGTCCTGCAGCACGATCTGCTCGACCTTGATGCCGTTCTCGTACTGATCGCAGAGCGCCTGCAGCTTCTGCTCCACCTCGTCGGCAATCTCCTGCCGTCCGACGGTGAGCACTTCGTTGACGCTGCGATCCCCGATGACTTCCCGCATCACCGTCTCGTTCATGTCGCGGAAGGTCTTTCGCACGTTCCGGACCTTGAACAGGAACTTGTACGGGTCGCGCACTCGGAACTGTGCCGTCCACTCGACGACCGCGACGTTCAGGTCACCGGTCAGCATGAGCGACTCCGCCGAGAGGTCCTCGTCCGAGTAGGTCGTGCGGGTATCGGTCTGCTCCGTGCGGAAGCCGAACTCCTCCTTGAGCTGGCGCTCGATCGGAACCTTGACGACGCGCTCGATCGGCGAGGGGAGCTTGAGATGCAGACCCGATGGGACCTGGCGCACGAATTTTCCGAAGCGCAGGACGATGCCGGCCTCTTCGGGCTCGACCGTGAACCAGGTCGTGAACGCGATGAACACCAGAGGGAGGGCGAGCAGCAGTCGCGCCAGCTTCCTGGGGTCCAGCGTCGGCGGATTGAACCGACGAAGATTTGGAGGGGGGAACTCGAATTGGCTCATGAGAGGCTCCTGTCGTTAAAGCGGGTGACCGGGCCATGCTAGCGCACTCCATCCGCGATTCTGGCAAATATCGGCGGGGTGTCATAACGTCTTCACGGCCCTCATGCGACTCGCCGATTGCTATCGCCTGCTCGACCTTCAGCCCGGGGCGTCTCCGGAGGAGGTGAAGCGCGCGCATCGGGATCTGAACAAGGTCTGGCACCCGGATCGCTTCGGTGACGACCTCGCTCTTCGCGCGAAGGCGGAGGAGAAGCTCAAGTCGATCAACGCCGCCTACGCGTCGATCCGCGAGTCGTGCGACGAGGCGTGGCCCGAGGCGGAAGGCGGCCGGGACGAGCCGGGCGCATGGCGGGCTCGCTCTCGCGGCCGCGAGTCGCGGTTCGCCGACCTGGAGTCGATCGCGCGGTTCGTCGAGCGCGGGTCTCTTGGCGAAGATGCCGACGTGTTCGACCCTTCCACCGGGCGGTGGGCTCCGATCGAGACGATTCCGCGGCTTCGCACGGCGCTGGCGCTCGTTCGATCGCGACGGAACCGCGGGTGGGCGTTCACCTGCGCGATCCTGGCGATCTTCCTTCTCGCCCGGCGCCCGACTCCCGCCGGGCTGTTGATCGCGGTGGCGCTGGGCGTCGCGTCGTACTTTCTCGCGCGGCGGGCGCGAGCCGACCATTGACCGGTGCGGGGCTCCGCCGCGCCCTCACTCGTCGATCGGCTCGGCGATGAAGCGGTAGCCGATCCACGGCTCGGTGATGATGAACTGTGGTGAGGCGGGATCGGGCTCGATTTTCTTCCGGAGCGCTGCGACGTGGACGCGGACCGTCTCCGCGGTGGTCGACGGCGTGTCCCTCCAGACGCGGGCGATGATCTGGTCGGTCGTGATGACCTTGCCGGAGTTCGACGCGAGGAGCGAGAGCAGGGCGAATTCCGTCGGCGTAAGGCGGATTTCGTCGTCGCCCCGGAGGACGCGGCGGCGGTCGAAGTCGATCGTCAGTGCCGCGAAGCGGAGGCGTGAGAGGCTCGCGAGGCCGCTCCTGCGCAACTGTGCGCGGACGCGGGCGAGCAACTCGGCGACGGAGAACGGCTTCGCGACGAAGTCGTCGGCGCCCAGGTCGAGAGCGCGCACGCGGTCGGTTTCGCCGCCGCGCACCGAGAGCACGATGATCGGAGTCGAGACCGCCTTCCGCAGCGCGGCGATCAGCTCGAAGCCGTCCATGACCGGCATCGCGAGGTCCGTGAGTATCAGGTCGGGACGGTCCTTCCCGGCCGCGGCGAGAGCGTCACGCCCGTCGCCCGCCTCGATCACGTCGTACGACTCGCCGCGCAGCTGCGCGACGATCGCGCGCCGGATCGCCAGATCGTCCTCGACGACGAGGATGCGCGAGCTGCCTAACGTCATGCCGGCCCCTCGGCGGCGACCGGCGCCGCGGGCAGGTCGAGGCGCGCGACCGTTCCGCCGCCGGCACGCTCGAACCACTCCACGCTGCCGCCGCTGAGCGCCGCGAGCGTTCGCGCGAGCTCGATTCCGAGGCCGCTGCCGCGCGCGTCGGGGGAGGAGAACGTCCGCACGCGCTTCGTCTGCTCCGGCGTGAGCCCGGGGCCGCGGTCGCGGACTTCCACCCAGACGCGCCCGTCCACCTCGCAGGACGGCATCGCGTTGAGCTCGATCGGCGAACCCGCGGGCGATGCGCCGTCGGCGTTCTCGATCAGGTTGATCACGATCTCCAGCGCCAGGGACGGGTCGACGAGAAGGTCTCTCGCGTCCTCGGCGACCGTGGTCTGAACCGGTCGCGTTCCCGTGATCGTCGGTAGCGCCTCTCTCGCGGCGCGGAACAGGTCGGCCGCCGGCGTCGGCTCCGTGCGCGGCGAGACGATGCCCGCCTCGAAGCGCGCGAGCGAGAGGAGGTTGTCGATCCTGCGGTGGAGCCGTCCCACTTCGTCGCGAATCGTCCGCACGTGCCCGGCCGCCGCGTCGGCGCCGATGCCGATGCGCTCGAGCGACTCGCTCTCGACCGCGAGGACCGTGAGCGGCGACTTCAGGTCGTGCGATACGGCCTGGAGGAGTGACGACTTCAGCTCGTTGGCCTGTCCGAGCGCTTCGACCTGCGCCCGCTCGTGCAGGAACCGTTCGCGCTCGATTGCGAAGCTCAGGAGGTTTGCCGCAGAGTCGAGCGCGGTCTGCGTACGCACGGCACCGCGAACGAGGAACGCCGCCTTTACGCGCCCGCCCATCGTGAGAGGCAGGCAGATGTCGCGGCCGAAGCGCGAAGGGATGTCGGTGACCTTGCCGTGCCGTCCCACGCCTGCCGCGATGTCCTCCACCTCGTCGGTCATCGGTGCGCCGCTCCACGCGAGCACTTGCTGCTGCTGGGGTGACGCGCCGTAGAGAATCACCCCGCCGCTCGAGGCCCCGATGCGCGCGAGGTAACGGCTCGCAGCCTCGCCGATCTGGTCGGTGCCGCCGGCCCCCTTCAGCAGCGCGACGCTCATTTCGTAGAGCGCCTCGATCTCCTCGCGGCTCGCGCGCGCGTTCTCCGCCTGGAGGCGTTCGCGGACGAGCAGCCGGTTCGCGAGCAGGGACGTCAGCAGGAACGCCGCGAGCGCGATCCAGTTCTCCGGATCGTCGATCACGAGGGTGTGTTTCGGCGGGAAGAAGAAGAGGTTGTAGGCGATGGTCGCCGCGACCGCGGCGAGGGTTGCGACGAAGAGCGGTTGTCGCGACGCGATCAGCAGGACGCCCACGAGCAGCAGGAAGCCGGAGCTCGCCGGGTTCAACCGCAGTGTGATTCCGCAGACGGTCAGGGCCGCGACGATCAGCAGCGCCGCCGCCACGCGCGCCGCGATCGGCACGAGGTCAGCGGGCCTGAACGCTCTGCGCGCGCGTGTCTCGCCTGGAATCGTCGTCACAGCTCCTTACCCCAACGACCGTGAGCGCGAGCGCCATGACGAGCAGGGCGCCGAGCAGCCAGTCTTCGAAGGTCGGACCCACGAGCCGGGCGATGAAGCTGAAGAAAGTTCGCATCACTCTCTTCAACAGCGCGCGGGACCCAGGGTCGTATTGATTCTGGCACCGAATCGTGAAGCACGTGCGGGGATTGCATTAAGAGTTCGTTAAGCCCGAATTTTGCGAGCTTTCGCATGGCTAACCTCATTGTAGGGCGCAGGCGCGGTTTCGGCGCGCCGCGTCCTCGCGGGAGGCTCTTCTTGGTTGCGGAAGCGACGACGTACCACCATGCGGCGCGCGGCAGGGGCCGCGTGTTCGCCCTTTCCCTTCTCGCGCTCGGCATCGTTTACGGCGACATCGGCACGAGCCCCCTCTACGCCCTCCGCGAGTGCTTTCACGGCGCCCACGCGATCGCGCCGACCGTCGCGAACATCTACGGCGTCCTCTCTCTGATCTTCTGGACTCTCGTCACCGTCGTGACGGTCAAGTACCAGCTCTACGTGATCCGCTTCGACAACCGCGGCGAGGGAGGGATCCTCGCGCTGCTCGGCCTCATCGGCACGAGCCTGCGGAGGCGCGGCAGGCTGAAGCTGACGCTCGTCATCCTCGGCGTCTTCGGGGCGGCGCTCCTCTACGGAGACGGGATGATCACCCCGGCGATCTCGGTGCTCAGCGCGGTCGAAGGGCTCGAGGTCGCGACCCCGTTCTTCACTCCCTACGTGATTCCGATCACGATCGCGATCCTGTTCCTGCTCTTCTTCGTCCAACGGCAGGGCACCGCGAGAGTCGGGACTGTCTTCGGTCCCGTCACGCTCGTCTGGTTCTCGACTCTCGCCGTGCTCGGAATCCGGGGCATCCTGATGCATCCGTCCGTGATCCTGTCGCTCAATCCACTGCATGCGGTGTCGTTTTTCGTCCGCAACGGATCCCACGGCTTCCTGGTGCTGGGCGCTGTCTTCCTCGTGGCGACCGGAGGCGAAGCGCTCTACGCCGACCTCGGGCACTTCGGGAAGAAGCCGATTCAGATCGACTGGTTTTGCATCGTCGCCCCCGCGCTCATGCTCCAGTACCTCGGGCAGGGTGCGCTCCTGATCGAGCGTCCGGAAGCCGCGGTCAATCCCTTCTACATGCTCGCACCGAGGTGGAGCCTCTATCCGCTGGTCGTGCTCGCCGCCTGCGCGACCATCATCGCGTCGCAGGCGATCATCTCGGGCGCGTTCTCCCTCACGCGACAGGCGATTCAGCTCGGTTACCTCCCGCGCATGGAGATCGTCCACACGTCGCGGGAGGAGATCGGCCAGATCTACATCCCGACGGTCAACTGGGCGCTCATGGTGGCGACCATCGCGCTCGTCATCGGCTTCAAGTCGTCGAGCAACCTTGCGGGAGCGTACGGCGTGGCGGTAAGCACGACGATGGTCATCACGACCGTTCTGGCCTATGTCGTGGCGCGCGACCTTCGCGGCTGGAGCCGATGGGCGGCGCTCTTGGTGTCCGCCGCGTTCCTGGTCGCCGACGTCGCCTTCCTCGTCGCGAACTACTTCAAGATTTTCGCGGGCGGCTGGTTCCCGTTGCTCGTGGCGGCGATCGTCTTCGTCGCGATGACGACCTGGCGGCAGGGGCGTGACATCCTGACCGAGAAGCTGCGCGAAGGATCGCTCTCGCCGGAGATGTTCGTCCAGTCGCTCCGCCTCCGGACACCGATCCGCGTTCCGGGGACGGCCGTGTTCATGCACCGGAATCCCGCTGCCGTCCCGTCCTCGCTCCTTCACGCGCTCAAGCACTTCAAGTCGCTGCACGAGCGGGTGATCCTGCTGTCGATCGCCAGCGAGGAGGTCTCCCACGTGGCCCCGGCGGAGAGATACACGCTGCGCGAGCTCGGAGAGGGGATCCACAGCCTCGAGGCTCACTACGGCTACATGGAGGACGTCGACGTGCCGGCGCTGCTCGAGAGGGCGGCGGAGCGGGGGATCGTCGTCCCGCCGATGGAGACTACCTACTTCCTCGGCCGCGAAACGCTCGTCAGCTCCGGACGTCGGAGCGGCATGATGCACTGGCGGGAGAAGCTGTTCGCGTCGATGATGCGGAACGCGGCCGGCGCCGCGCGATTCTTCCATCTCCCGCCTAACCGTGTCGTCGAGCTGGGCGCGCAGATCGAGTTCTGATCGGGCGCGGCCGGGGCAGCGCGTCGTCGTGGTAAGATCAAGATCCCCGGCGCGCTGCGCGTGGCGTGACTCGCGATCGCGTCACATCGCGTGCGCGCGCCCGGCCCCCGTGGCGAATGCATGAGTGACCCTGACGACGATCTCGACTTCGACAGCACGCTCGTGCGGCACGGACGCAACGCGGAGACGTTCGACCAGGTCAGCGCGTTCGCGAAGGAAATCGAGGGGCGATCGCTCGACAAACTCCTCCTCGACCTGCCCGGCCTCGCGGCGCTCTCGGAGTGGAAGTTCCGCCTTGCCGCGCAGATGTTCGGCCGTCGATTCCGGCAGCTCAAGGGTGTCGAAAAGGAACAGCTGCGAATCTTCGCCGAGGAGGTCGCGGCAACGGAGAAGCCCGACCTCGCCGCGAAGATTCGCGCGCTGACCTCGGAACGAAACTGACGGCCACGCCTCCTGGACCGGGTTGCCCGTCGTCGCTGTCGATCTCGAGGGCAAGCTGGGGTCACGCCCTTTGCTCTGAGTTAGGGCGTTCCGTTTCCCCGGGCGTCATTCCGAGGCGACGAACGGACTCGGGGTCGTCCTGAGCGGCGCTTCCAAGAAACTGTCGGCTCGAAGTTAAGGAGAGGCTGTCGTCCTGAACGTAGCGAAGCGGAGTGAAGGACCTCGCAGGCTCCCGTGGTCATGCCATGGCCATGTACCGAGGGCCATGATTTCGGAAGCCTGCGAGGCCGTTCGCTTCGCTCAGGGCGACAAGTGTTCAGCGACGCCAGTTTCTTCCCTCAGGCGCCGCGCGCGCGGTGGGCCGCTCAGGCCCGCATGCTTGCCGTGTAAGGCGAGACCCTCGGCTCTTGCGAGGGGACTTACCCTCGGTCATGATGTCGCGGCGAAGCGTCCGATCGAGGCAGTCGCTGACACATGCTGACCGGGGCCGCAGGAGAGAGCCATGTACTGTCCGAAGTGCGGAAGCCCGATCGTCCCCGCGTCGAACTTCTGCACGCGATGCGGGACGCCGCTTCCCGTAGTGCCGCCCGGATCTCCCTCGTCGGACGCGGCGCTGCTGGCTCGGCCCGCCGTCATCACTCTGCTCGCGATCCTCGATCTCGTGTTTGGCGGAATCTGGCTCCTGGCCACGCTCGGGCTCTCGTTCACGCTGACCTCGGGCAAGAGCGACCCCGAGGACCTGGTGCTGGCGTTGATCTTCGGAGTGCTCGGCCTCACCGCGATGGTCGCCGGAGTCGGTCTGCTCCGGATGAAGGAGTACGGGCGCATCGTCCAGCTCGTGCTCTCGACGATCGGCCTGCTCGGCATTCCGATCGGAACGATCATCTCCGCACTCGTCCTCTACTACCTCACGCGGCCCGGAGTTCGCGTGCTGTTCTCGGGCAGGCCGGTCGAGCAGCTCACTCCCGAAGAGATCGGGGCGGTCTCGCAGTTGAGGGGCTCGGGTGGTGCGGGAGTGGCGATCGCAGTTGCGGTAGGCCTGCTCGTCCTCGTGGCGGTCATGGGGATTCTCGCCGCCATCGCGATTCCCAACCTGCTCACCGCGATGCAGCGGTCGAAGCAGAAGCGGACGATGGCCGACATGCGCTCCGTCGCGACGGCGTGGGAAGCCTATGCCACTGACCACAACACCTATGCGCCCACGGACGCAATCGGCAGCACCCATCCCGCAACGCTGACCGACGAGCGCGGCGTGATGCTCGAAGCCGCATCGAGGATCGATGCGAGCGAGCTGGAGAATGTGCTCGTTCCGACATACCTCCGGATGCTGCCGCAAAAGGACGGATGGGAACGGGAGATCGAGCTCTTCGTCGGTTCGGACGGGCAGGAATACGCCATGCGCTCGTCGGGAAAGAACGGCGTTGCCGAGAGCGAAGCCTACCAGGCGGGACCGATCAAGAATTTCGACTGCGACATCGTCTACGCGCTCGGCGAGTTCATCGCCTATCCGGAAGGAGCCGCGGTACAGGTCGACCAGCCGCGCTGACGAGGCGCGTGGCGTTCCGAGGCCGATCCCATGCTCTCGTACGCAATCCTTGGAGCGGCCTACGCGTTCGCAGCGGCGGTGCAGCCCGGACAGTTCCAGGCCTATGTCGTCTCGCAGGCGATCGCGAACGGCTGGCGCCGGACGATGCCCGCGGCGCTCGCGCCGCTGCTGAGCGATGTATTCATCGTCGTGCTGGTACTGGCGATACTCACGCAGATTCCACTGCTCTTCCTGCTCGTGCTCAGGCTCGTCGGCGGGTTTTTCCTGCTCTACCTCGCGTGGGGCGCATTTCGCACGTACCGGGGCACGGTAGAGTCAATGGCCGCACCGCCGAGCGCGGCGCACAAGACCGTTCTGGAAGCCGCGTTCGTGAACATCCTGAATCCGAATCCGTATCTCGCCTGGGCGCTCGTTCTCGGGCCGCTGCTTCTCGAGGCCTGGAAGAAGAGCCCGTCATACGGAGTCGTGCTCGTCGCGGCGTTCTACCTGACGATCATCGTCGCGACGGCGGCCATCATTCTGCTGGCAGCGCTCGCGCGCTCGTTCGGGCCGAAGGTCTCCCGCGCGCTCGTCGGAATTTCCGCCGTGGCGCTCGTCTGCTTCGCGATCTACCAGCTCTCCGCAGTGTCCATGGCGTTGGTGGAAATGGGGTAGCCGGGGAGCGCACGACCGACGCTTAGCCCGATGGCGTCCCGCGGAGAGGGACGCCGGAGAGTAGCCGGTTGCGTTCACTCGACGATCACGCGCCCCTCCGCGGCGCGATCCCTACAGAGCAGAGCGAGCTCCCTCACCCTCCGAACTGCCGCAGGTGATGGTCGATGTGCTTGTGAGTCAGCACGCCCCACTCCTCGCCCGACAGTGTCCCGAAGAAGAGATGAACCCGTCCGGCGGCGGGACCCGCGCCCTCTCTTCCGAAGCGGTCGATCAGTTCCGCGAGGCGGGCGCGCTCGGCCTCGAATTCGCGCGTTTCCGAGACGATGTAGGTCGGATGCGTCGGCGAGTTCCTTCCGAACGGCTTCTCGCCGAAGATGGCCCCGCGGATGAAGGGCGTGACGAGCTTTCCCAGGAGGCTCTGCCTGCAGACGCGCTCGCCCGCGGCATCCGACATCGCGACACAGAGGTGCGCGAGCATCTGCACGCAGCTCATCGTTCCCCACTGGCGCGCGGCGTTCGCGTCGAGCGCGGCGAGCCTGCGGAGCAGCGCATTTCGAGCGCCATCGTCGAAGAGTGTGTTCATCGTGGTCCTTTCGTGCGGCGCGCCCGCGCCGCATCGGCAACGCCGACATCGACTCGAAGAGGGGCGCTCTCTCCTGCCGTCAGGAGCCCGCCGGATACATCCGCTCGAACTCCGGGTCGTCGTGCAGCAGCGAGAGATCGGGGTCGCGGCGCGCCCAGTCCGCATCCTTGAATCCGGCGTTCCACGCGCGCTGCAGCGCGTCGAGGGCGTCGGACTTCCTCTTCAGCTCGCAGAAGACGCAGGCGAGGTTGTACAGGATCGTCGCTTCGTTAGGCCGCAGCGCCATCGCGAGGTTCGCTTCGCGCAGCGCGTCGTCGAGCTGGCCGAGCTGCGCGTAGTCGATCGCCAGCAGCAGCCGGGCGCGCGCATCTTCGGGGATCTGCTTCAGGTGCGGCTCGAGGACCTGCACGCGTCGCTGCCGCGCATTGCGAGCCGCCTCGGCCTTTCCCAGCGCGCCGTACGAGTTCAGGATCGGCACGTAAGTGTTGTAGTCGTTCCCGGCCGCGTCTGTCGCCGCGTCGGCCAGATCGGCGACCTCCTGGTAGCGCCCCGCCGCGAAGAGCGTGCGGAGCAGCAGGTAGTAGGCGCCCTCGCAGTCGGGCTTCTGCATGATCGCTTCGCGCACTCGCGAGATCGCGTCGTCGTACCGGCTTTCCGCGTGGAGGATCCAGGCCGCGGCGACCTTGACCTCGGGCAGGTCCTGCCGCAGCGCGCTCGCACGCTTCGACGCCGCGAGTGCGCGCTCGATCCACTTCTGGTCGCGCTCGAAGTGATAGTGATACTGCGCGCAGGCGTTCGAGATCGCCGCGTGCGCCAGCGCGAAGTTCGGATCGAGCGACACCGCGTTCTCGAACATCTGCAGCGCGAACTCGAGGTCCTGCCGTGTCAGGCGCCTCGCGAAGCTCTTCCCGCGCAGGTAGAGGTCGTACGCCTGCAGGTCCTCGGTCGGCTTCGACGCGAGCGCCTTCTCCTCCTGCGGCGAGAGCGTGACGCGGAGCGCCTCCGCGATCTTGCGTGCGATCTCGTCCTGCACTTCGAAGACGTCCTTCATCTCGCGGTCGTAGCGCTCGCTCCAGAGCGGGAAATCGGTCGCCGTGTCGACGAGCTGCGTGTTGATTCGAAGGCGGCTGCCGGCGCGCCGCAGGCTTCCCATCAGCACGTACGACGCGTTCTGCTGCTGGGCGATCTGCGCCGGCGTGACCGGCTTGTCACGGTACGACAGCACCGTCGCGCGCGAGAAGATCTTGAGCCCCTTGATCTTGGACAACTCGGTGATGATGTCCTCGGTGACGCCGTCGCGGAAGTACTCGTCTTCCTTGATGCCGCTCAGGTTCTCGAAGTAGAGGACCGCGATCGACTTCTCCGCCGGCTTCACGGAGACGCCACCACGCGTCTCGCCCGAGTCGTGCAGGCGCCGCCCGCCGGAGTCGAGGTCGCGCTTGAGGCGCATCAAGTCGGTCTTCAGGTCGTTCGCGCTTTGGTAGCGGAGGTTGCGGTCCTTCTCGAGAGCCTTGCCGAGAATCCGGCCGAGCTCCGAGGGAAGCGTCGGGTTGGCCTCGCTTGCGGGCTGCGGCTCGCGATTCAGAATCGCATCGAAAATCACGGCGGAGCTGTCGCCCGCAAACGGCGGCACCCCGGTCGCCATCTGGTAGAGGACCGTGCCGAGCGAGAAGATGTCGGTCCGCGAGTCGGTGAGCTGCGCGCGCGCCTGCTCCGGTGACATGTACGAGATCGTCCCGAGCGTCGTTCCCGCCTTGGTCAGCTCGTCGGGACGGACCGCGGTCGCGTCGCTCGGATCGGACCCTCGTCCCTGATCGATCTTCGCGAGCCCGAAGTCGAGGATCTTCGCCTGTCCTCTCGAGTTCACGAAGATGTTCGCCGGCTTGATGTCGCGGTGGACGATGCCCTTCGCGTGCGCAGACTCCAGGGCATCGGATATCTGGATACCGATCTCGAGGAGCTGGGCCGCCGGAACCGCGCCCCTGCTGACACGCTCTGCAAGCGTCTCGCCTTCGAGCAGCTCCATCGCGATGAAGTGCTGTCCCTCGTGCTGGTCGATTGCGTAGACAGTGCAGATGCCCGGATGGTTCAGGGCCGAGGCGGCACGCGCCTCGCGCTGGAACCGTTCGAGTGTCGCACCGTCCCTCGCCATTTCGGGAGGGAGGAACTTCAGTGCCACGCGCCGACCGAGGCTCGTGTCTTCCGCTTCATAGACGACACCCATCCCGCCGCTGCCGAGTTTCGCAGTGACTCGATAGTGAGACAGAGTTTGGCCGATCATGATTGGTTCCAGGTTTGGAGGTGGAGCGATCATCGTATCCACGCCCGATGTTGGCGTCAACGAAGGGACCTTCACGTTTGAGGTCGTGCGCGCGGCGCGAATTCAGGCCCGCGGCCGCGGATTGCGGCACCACTCGCTCCAGCTGCCGACGAAGAGGCTGGCGCCGGGCATCCCGGCGATCTCGAGCGCGAGAAGGGTGTGGCAGGCAGTCACGCCCGAGCCGCAGTGAACGACGACGTGCGTCGGGTCGGCGCCGGACAGGCGGCCCGCGTAGAGTTTTCGCAGGGCCTCCGGCGACTTGAAGCGACCGTTCTCGAGGTTCTCGGAGAACGGCACGTTGATGGCGCCTGGAATGTGTCCAGCCACCGGGTCGATCGGCTCCTCGAGGCCCGCGAAGCGTGTGGCGCTTCGCACGTCGATCACGCGCCAGGCGGGGTCCGTCCGAAGCGAGTCGACCACGTCGATGTCGACGGTGGGCAGACTCCATCGCTCGCAAGGGTACGGCGAGAGTGGAGTGACTGACGCCGGCGCCGTCGTCAACTCGAGCCCAGCGGCGACTGCGGCAGGCAGGCCGCCGTCGAGGACTGCCGCGTGCTCGTGGCCGATGGCCCGCAACATCCACCACGCACGAGCCGCCGCGTTCGCGCCCGCCTGCTCATCGTAAACCACCACGCGGGTCGACGGTGCGATCCCCCAGGCTCCCAGGGTGCGGCACCACTCGTCGAGCGTCGGGAGGGGATGGCGTCCGCCGCGCGAGGGGTCGTGTCCCGGGCGAGACGCGCTGCTCAGCTGCTCGTCCGAGCTCGCGTACCGGGCGCCAGGCAGATGACCCTGCTCCCAGGCCGCGCGACTCCTTCCGGCGTCGAGCACGACGACGTCGTTGTCGGTCGCGAGCGCCGACCGCAGGGCGTTCGCGGAGATGATCGGGGAAGTGCTCATGTACGTAGATCCTTTGCGCGTCGGATTCAGGTCGGGAGTCGGAGTCGGAGCCAATGTGCGCACTTTAGCCGATCGCTCTCGGCGATCAGCAGGAGTTCGCGGTCTGCCCCCGGTCCCATCGGCGCGCAGCGCCGCCCGGCCTGGTGGAGCCCGCGCTTCAGAATCGCCCGGTCCAGACGAGGTGAAGGCCGATGTCGGCGGTGTTGTCGAAGTGGGCGAGGTTCTCGGTGAGAGCGACGAAGAGGACACTTTCCCGCGAGATCATGCATTTGACGCCGATGCTCGCCTGGATCGAAAGGGCGGCGAGCTCGGGAAGGTCGAGTTCGCGGAACGGCGACTGAGACACCGTCGACTGGATGATCAGAGAGTTTCGCGAGCTGAAGATCTCATGCTCGTATCCGAGCATGGCGGAGATGACCGTCTGAGGCCTCGTGTGAAGCCGCTCGTTCTCACCGAGGTACACGACGCCGGCAGCGGCGTGGAGGCACGATTTTTCGAAGAACCTGCTGGCCAGCAGCTGGGCGCCTGCATCCCACGAGCCGGAGCTGTAGAGGTCGCGCTCACTGCCCGTGGGTGCCTTCGCCACGAGCTCGATGGAGCTGGCCCACTCGGTCCCGGGGCCGCTGATTCCCCGTTTCAGGCTGAAGGTCGTGTCCCCGAGCCCCGCGCCGGGGTTGCGGCTCGTGTACGAGGATCCATTCTCGTCGGAGATGAAGACGGTGATGTCGCCGCGGGGAGCTCCGAGGCGTCCCGCCTGACCAAGGCCGAAGGCGTCGTGAAACGACTCGATCGAGGAGTCCATCGCGTCTCCCCCGAAGTCGAGAATCTGGACCGTTACGCCTAACTGTGTCCTGTTGCCGAAGCCGCGGTGAAGCGCGATCGCCGTCCGGTAGAACTCGCCGTCGAGATAGAATGCGTTCTGCCCGCTCTCCGCCACGACGGATTCGAGGAACTCCCGGGTGACGGGCTCGCGGGTCGTCCGCGCTTCGAGCGCCTCCTCGATCGCTTCCGATTTCGCGAAGCTGTTCGTTCCTGTGACGGTCACGTCGAGTTGCCAGCGACCGTTCTCGAGGATGTCGGCCGAGTTGGGGTCGAGTGCGAGAAACCCCATGTTGAGCGCGAACTGGTCGCGTATGCGCAGGGGGCCGAGGTCCTCGAAATGGAGCGGCTGGGCGCCCGTGTGCAGTGCTGCGACGAGCACGAATGCTGCGATGCCGAATCGTGCGTTCATTGGTACGATCTCGAGATTGTGCCTGCGACCATGAGGTCACCCGTTTCGTCATCGCGCGGAGCCCGCGTGTCTTGCATCTGCGCCTCTTGGACGCGCACGCCCGCTTCCTCCTGGCGCTCGATCGGTTCGAGCCCGATCCGGCCTGCGCGCAACTCTCGGGTCGACGTCGACGGCCCGGGGGACGTTCGAGAAATCAACCGGCGAGTGCCCTGGGAAGAGCATGCTGCGCGCGGGCTTGACGGCCTCGGGTCAGCGCGGTGGCGTCAATTCTCTGGTTTTTCCGATTTTACGATTGCCGGACTTCCTCGGCAACTCCGCGCGCCTCATGCCGGGCAGGCCTGAGAGCGACACGGCGCCGGAGCGGCGCAGCATGATCGCAAGTAATTGACGGATCGAGCTTTCGAGCCCGAGCGTCTCATGTTGCGCAGGAGCGATGTTCTGACCCCGGCTCCCAACCCTGGGTCCTGGCACCTCGCGCGATTAGACTCTTCCGGGAGCGCACGAAAGCGAGAGGCCGGAACGATGGGGCAGGAGGCGATCGACGAACTGCTGGAGTTTCTCCGCCGGGACGAGCCGCGGAACGTCGGAATCGCCAATTTCCTGCAGAACGGCGGGATGTTAGGCGTTCGACGCGTCGGCAACTCCGTGCACGTCCGCGGGCGGAGCGACTTCGTCTGGAATTTCTTCAGCAGCGAGAACGAGGACGAGCTCCGGCGCCTCGTCGAGCGGCTCGGCGACGACGACGATCGCTTCGCCGCCGTCGAGGATTGGATGGTGCCGCTCCTCGCGCGAGGCCGCGCCGTCGCGTGGACGCTTCCGATGGTTCGGTTCGCTCTGCCGCACGGGACCGGGCTTCCCGCGATCGACGGCGAGGTTGGCGGGCTCGATGCGGACGATGCCAGGCACATCTACGAGCACTCGAAGTACCAGCAGTACATCTCGGTCGAGTACACGAGAGACTGCATTCTCCGCGGGCCGGGCGTCGCGATCCGGGACGGGAACCTCCTCGTCGCCTGGGCGATGACGCAGGACGACGGCGCGATGGGTTTTCTGCAGGTGCTCGACGGCTACCAGCGCCGAGGGTACGGAAGGCGCGCGACGATCGCGCTCGCCTCGGAGCTCCGGCGCCTCGGGCGACTGCCGTTCGCGTACGTCGCCGAAGACAACCGGAATTCGATCGGGCTGCTCGCGTCGCTGGGCTTCGTGCGCGACCGGAGGGTTCAGTGGCTGCAGCTCGCGGCGAGGTGACGAATGAAGCGCTTTCTCGCTCTCGTGGGGCCGAAGGGCTCGGGCAAGTCGACGATCGGCAGGCTGCTCGAGGCAGAGCTGGGCATTCACTTCTTTCGCGTGGAGCCGCTCTTTCTCGAGGTTCGCGAGCGGATGGGCGCGTCGCATCCCGACTACGAGCGCACGGGCTTCGAGCTGACGGTGCAGCGGCTCGTGGACGCGCTCGCAGCGCACGACGCCGTCAGCTTCGAGTCGACCGGCGCGTCGTCGTGGTTCGAGTGGCAGCTGGCGCACCTTCGTGAGGTCGCGCGCGTGGAGCTCGTTCGCGTCGTCGTGGGGCCGGAGCAGTGTCTCGAGCGCATTCGCGGACGCGACGCGTCGCTGCACATCCCGGTGTCGGACGACCGGATCGCCGAGATCAACGCGATCGCGGCGCGCGTCGTGCTGCCGTGGAGCGCCGAAATCGACAATCGCGGCGACCTCGACTCGGCGCGGATCGTCGAGGTCGTGCGCCAGCTCCTCGAGCACGCGTGAGGCGCCGCCGGTTACGGGACCAGGGCTTCGGTAGGAGAATTTGCCGATGAGCTCCATGCACGCGTCCCCCGGCCGGATCACCCGCAGGCGGATCGCGATAGAATCCTGCTTCCAATTCCCACGACACCCCGACGGCAGTTTCCGTCGATCATCAGAAAGGGAGGCACCCGAATGCGCAAGCTCACTCTCGCAGTATGTTTCGTCTTACTCACCCTTCCCCTGGCGGCCCAGATCGAGACGCCGCAGGTCAGTCAGTCCGCGTCGGTGACGCAGACCATCGGCACGTCGAAGATCACCATCGACTATCACCGGCCCGGCGTGAAGGGACGTCAGATCTGGGGCGGCCTCGTGCCGTACGACTCGCCATGGCGCATGGGCGCCAACGAGGCGACCACGCTGACGGTCTCCGACGCTGTGAAGATCGAGGGGAAAGAGCTCCCGGCCGGGAAGTACTCCTTCTTCGCGATCCCGGGCAAAGAGAAGTGGACGCTGATCATCAACAAGGATCCCGAGCAGTGGGGAGCCTACGGCTACGACCAGGCGAAGGACGCGCTCCGCGTCGAGGTGAAGCCCGCCGAGGCGCCTCACACGGAGTGGATGCGCTTCACCATCGACCCGACGAGCCCGACGGCTGCGAACGTGACCATGAACTGGGAGAAGGTCGCGGTGTCGATGAAAGTCGACGTCGACGTGAAGTCGATCGTGTGGAAGGACGTCGACAAGACGCTGGCGACGAGCTACGGGAGCGCCGCGAACTGGGCGCTCGACAGCGGCGAGCGCCTCGACGAGGGTCTCGCCTGGATCGACAAGTCGATCGCGATCAGCGGCGAGAACGTCTTCAACCTCTGGACCAAGGCGCGGATCCTGCACAAGATGGGCCGGGCGAAGGACGCCGTTCCGGTGATGGAGAAGGCGCTGAAGATGGCCGAAGGCAAGGTGCCTGCCGACTTCTGGGCGATTCTCACGGGAACGATGCAGGCAATCAGGAAGGACGCGAAGTAGACGAGCGTCGGGTCAAACGGGGGCACCGCGCACGGGAGCCGATGAGCTCGGTCCGGGCGCGGTGCCATTCAGCCGGGCGTCGCGGCCGCGCGAGTTCCCTCGCCTCGCAGCCGGAGGATGTCTTTCGTCGGTGCGGCGCCGAAGAAGCGTCCGTACTCGCGGCTGAATTGCGAGGCGCTGGCGTAGCCGACGCGCCGGCTCGCATCGCCAGCGTCCATCATCGCCGTCAGCATGAGCCGCCGCGCTTCCTGCAGCCGGAGCGCCTTCTGGTACTGGAGCGGGCTCATCGACGTCACCGCCTTGAACTGGCGGTGAAACGCGGAAACGCTCAGGTTCACGAGCTTCGCGAGGTCGTCGACGTCGATCGGCTGATCGTAATTCGCGCGAAGCCACGAGACCGCCTTCCCCACCCGGTTGAGGCTCGAGTCGGCCCTGCCGATCTGCGCCACACGGCTGCCGATCGGGCTCCGCAGCAGCCGGATGAGGATCTCGTCGAGGACGAGCGGCGCGAGCAGCTCCGCGTCTTCGGGTCGCGCCATGAGCTCGAGGAGTCGGGTCGCCGCCTCGATCACGTGAGGGTCGGCCTGGCCCAGGTATAGCGGACGGCTCTCCTGGGTGCGCGGCAGGCCGTTCGGATAGACCTTCAATGTCAGCTCCGCGATCTTCTCCGGGTCGAGGTCGAGCTTGAGCGTCAGATACGGTTCCGCCCGGCTCGCGCGCGTGATCTGGAAGGCGAGGGGGAGGTCGACCGAGTAGACGGCGACGCCGCCCGCCTCGTAGGTGTGCACTTCCTCGCCGATCAGCACGCTCTTCGCGCCCTGCGCGACGATGCACGCGGAGGATTGCTGTAGGCCGTGCATTGCCTCGTGGTTCGTCGCCGAGATGCGAATCGCGTGCACGCCGGGATGCTGGAGCTCGAAGATCCCGTCGTACGGCGCATGAACTGCGATCATCGTAGAGAGCCGGGTCAGGTCGGACTTGGCGACAGTCAGTGCCATGGCGCGTCACCCATTCTATTGCCCTCGGTCACCGATCGATCATCTTCTGCGCGCTTTCGGAGTAGCGCGCGCCCTGCACCGTGATCTTTGCGGCCGCAGTCTCGATCTCGCGGAGATCGTCCGCCGCGAGGTCGACCGCCGCGCCACCGAGGTTTTCCTCGAGGCGATGAACCTTTGTCGTCCCGGGGATCGGGACGATCCACCTCTTCTGCGCGAGCAGCCAGGCGAGTGCGATCTGCGCCGGCGTCACGTTCTTCTTCGCGGCAATCGTCCCTAACAGGCCGACCAGCGCCTGGTTCGCTTTCCGGTTCTCCGGGTCGAAGCGAGGAACGGTGTTGCGGAAGTCGTTCTTGTCGAACGCCGTCGTCTCGTCGATCTTCCCGGTGAGGAAGCCCTTGCCGAGCGGACTGAAGGGGACGAAGCCGATTCCGAGCTCTTCGAGCGCCGGCAGGATCTCTTCTTCAGGCTCTCGCCAGAAGAGCGAGTATTCGCTCTGCAGCGCCGTCACCGGTTGAACCGCGTGCGCGCGCCGGATCGTCCGCACTCCCGCCTCGGAGAGTCCGAAGTGCTTCACCTTCCCTGCGGCGATGAGCTCCCTCACCGTGCCCGCGACCTCCTCGATCGGAACCTTCGGGTCGACGCGGTGCTGGTAGTAGAGATCGATCGCATCCACTCCCAGGCGCTTGAGCGAGTCTTCGGTCATCTGCCTGATGTACTCGGGGCGGCTGCAGAGCCCGATCTGTTTGCCGTTGGCGTCGAACTCGAAGCCGAATTTCGTGGCGATGACGACCTTTCCGCGGAACGGGGCGAGCGCCTCGCCGACGACCTCCTCGTTGACGTACGGGCCGTAGACCTGGGCCGTGTCGAAGAACGTCACGCCGCGCTCGACGGCCGCCCGGATGAGGGCGATCGCCTGTGGCTTGTCGATTGCCGGGCCGAGCCCGAAGCTGAGGCCCATGCAGCCGAGGCCGAGGGCGGAGACTTCGAGGTTGCTGTTGCCTAACATGCGAGTCTGCATTGGAGTCTCCTTTGCGTGCGAGTCACAGCTGAAGTGAGATAAAGCTGTCGTAGTGCGCGATACGACGGCGCGAGCGCCTTCCATCCCGGAGGGATGGCGGAGAGTAGTCGGTGACAACCCCGCGAAGCGGGGGCAGCCACCGGTCCGGATCCCGATCCGTTCACGCGCCCCGGAGGGGCGCCGGATGAACGACGAAAATCACGGCTCCGGCGCGCCTCCGGGGCGCGATTTGATCGCATGATCGCCGCTCGGTGGCGGCGCCGCTTCGCGGCTTGCCACCGGCTACTCTCCGACGTCCCTCCGGGACGTCTTCGAACTGAGCGGGCAACGCATTGCGGCACGAGTGCCGCAATGCGTTCGGATGTCACCCGTCTCAGGACCAATTGTTTGTTGTCGCTCATCCGCTGCATTCCCTACGTTCAGGACCTCGTCCTCGTCTTACTTCACCGACGACGCCAGTTCTTTCTCGTCCTCGACCGTAGCGCTCTTCTCGGCCTTGAGCGACGCCATGTCGATCGAGAAGCGGTACTTCACGTCCGACTTGAGCAGTCGCTCGTACGCCTCGTTGATGTTCTGGACCGGGATGACCTCGATGTCTGCGGTGATGCCGTGCTCTCCGCAGAAGTCGAGCATCTCCTGCGTTTCGCGGATGCCGCCGATGGGCGATCCGGACAGGCTGCGCCGGCCGAGGATCAGGCCGAACGACGCGATGGCGAGCGGTTTCGACGGTGCGCCGACCAGCGTCATGTTGCCGTCGCGGTGGAGCAGGTTGATGTACGCATTGACGTCGTGATCGGCGGAGACGGTGTCGAGGATGAAGTCGAACGTGCCGGTGTGCCTCTGCATCTCCTCGGCGTTCGTCGACACGACGACTTCGTCTGCCCCGAGGCGGAGGGCGTCGGCCGTCTTGTTAGGCGAAGTGGTGAAGACGACGACGTGGGCGCCGAGCGCGTGCGCGAACTTCACGCCCATGTGGCCGAGCCCGCCGAGGCCGACGACGCCGACCTTCTTTCCTTTTGTCACGCCCCAGTGGCGCAGGGGAGACCAGGTCGTGATCCCGGCGCAGAGGAGCGGCGCGGCGCCGGCGGGGTCGAGATTCGCGGGGATGCTGAGCACGAAGCGCTGGTCGACGACGACGCTCTCGGAGTATCCGCCGTGGGTGAAGCCGCCGAGGTGCTTGTCGGGCGCGGCGTAAGTGAGCACCTGGTTCGGGCAGAACTGCTCGAGGCCATCCTTGCAGTCGGGGCAGGTGCCATCGGAGTCGACCATGCAGCCGACGCCGACGAGATCGCCGGACTTGTACTTCGTGACTCCGGAGCCGACCTTCGTCACGCGGCCGACGATCTCGTGGCCGGGGACGATCGGATACGGAGTCGCCATCAGGCTGCTCCACTCGTTACGGACCATGTGAAGGTCGGAGTGGCAGACGCCGCAGAAGAGAACCTCGATCTGGACGTCCTGTTCGTTCGGCTCGCGACGCTGAATCGTGGTGTGGGCGAGCGGCGAGGTGGGGCTGGTTGCGGCGTAGGCCTTTGCGTTGTACATGGGTTCCTCTTCCTGTGGGTTGCTGAGGTGATTTGAATCAAATCTGCTGCTACCGACTGGCTGATATTGAATCTAGGCGCGGAGCGGGTCGTTCCCTTGCCTGATTCTCCTGAGTGTTGACACGATTCTGCCGGTATGAGTTCGGCGACGCATCGTCCGGACCGACTGCGCTCCCCACGCCGGAGGCGTACCGGATGGTAGCCACGGGTCGCGCCGCGCAGCGGGGCGCTCCTGCGATCCCACTCGAACCTGCGCGGTCCTATCATTGAACTCATGAGAACCAAAGACCGGCCCTACGTCATCTGCCACATGGTCCCGTCGATCGACGGGAGAATCGTCGTCCGCGACTGGAAGCTCGGGAGCGCGTTGCGCGAGTACGAGAAGACCGCCGCGACCTTCGGCGCGGACGCCTGGATCATCGGGCGGATCTCGATGGAGCCGTATGCCGGCAAGGCGCGCGTGCCCGTGCGGAAGAACGGCGCACCCATCGCGCGAAAGGACTTCGTCGCCGAACGCGACGCGACGTCGTACGCGATCGCAATCGACCCCTCGGGGAAGCTCCGATGGGAGAAGAGCGACATCGACGGCGAGCACGTCGTCACCGTGCTCACCGAATCGGTCACCGACGACTACCTGGCGTTCCTGCAGTCGAAAGGGGTGTCGTACCTCTTCGGCGGGAAGTCGCGGATCGACGTCGCAGTGGTGCTCAGGAAACTGCGCTCGTGCTTCGGCATCAAGAGGCTGCTGCTCGAAGGCGGGGGGAAGATCAACGGCCATTTCCTCGCCGCCGATCAGATCGACGAGCTCAGCATCCTCGTCGCGCCAGTCGCCGACGGCAGTGTCGGCACGCCATCGCTCTTCAACGTGGCAGGTCGCCGCACGCCGGTGCGCGCGCTGAAGCTCCTGTCGATCGAGAAGCGAGCAAGCGACCTCGTGTGGCTCCGATACAGGGTCCGGCAGTGAGGCTCGTGCTCGTGATACGGCGATCCTGAAGCTCGAGCCGGCCGCAGTTTCGGAGGCCCGCTGACGGCTGAATCGGTCTGCGCGAAGCTGCCCCCCGGTGAGACGCCGCCTCGCGGCGTCTCACATCGCTTCGTCGTGCGTGGATGGAGATCCGACGCGTGCCCTGGAACGTCCGCGAATCGTGAGGGCGCGACGTTCGAGGCGCTGTGGGTGCCGCGTTCGTATCGAACGACGATCCGTCACGTCAACCCAACGCGCCGAGCGCTTCGGCGACCGCGCCCCGCACGAGCGCCACCTTGTACTCGTTACCCGACATGGGCGTGGCGCCCTCCGCGGCCTTCGCGACGGCGCGCTCGATCGTCGCGTCGTCGAGCGCGTGCCCGACGAGAAGCTCTTCCGCCTTCGCCACGCGCCACGGGATCGCCGCGACTCCGGAGAGGACGATCCTCGCGTGACTGACCGAGGCGCCTCGCGTCGCGACGACGACCGCGGCGCCGACGAGGGCGAAGTCCCACGCGCCGCGGGCCCTGAGCTTCGAGTAGCAGCCGCGCGCGCCCTGCAGGGGTGGGGGAACGACGATCTCCGAAACGATCTCCCCCGGCTCCACGACCGTCTCCCGCATGAAGTCCCTCTCCGGCGGGACGAAAAATGCGTCGATCGGAACCGAGCGGGCGCCGCCCGGGCCCACGAGGCTCACAGCCGCGTCCAGCGCGGTGAGTGCCGGCGCGGTGTCGGACGGATGAACCATGAAACAGCTCTCGCCGCCGAAGATCGCGTGGAGCTGATTCTCTCCCTCGGCCGCGAAGCAGGTGCCGCCTCCTTTGCGCAGGCACTCGAAGTCGCCCCTGAAGTACCAGCATCGCGGGCGCTGGCAGAGGTTTCCGCCTAACGTACCCTGGTTGCGAAGCTGCGGGCTCGCAGCGGCCGCGGCCGCATCGGCGAGAACGCGATACTTCTCCCTCACGAGCGGATTCGCGGCGAGTTCCGCGAGCGTCGTCAGCGCGCCGATTCGGAGCCCTCCGCTCGCGGTTCTGCTGACCCCTCGGAGCTCCGCAAGCCCGCTCAGGCTGACGAGCTTGTCCGCGGAATAGACGCCGTCGCGGAGGCAGCCGACGACGTCGGTGCCTCCTGCGTGTGCGCGCGCGCCGGGGGAGGAGAGCTCGCGGATGGCCTGGGCGAGCGAGGTCGGTCTCACGTACGAAAATGTTGGCAGCATGGTCTAGCTCCTCGTTCGCGCGAGCGCCGTAACGATCGCGTTCGCCGTGATGGGCGCGTCAAAGATGCGAACGCCGATCGCGTCGCGTACGGCATTCGCGATGGCGGCGGCCGCAGGGACCGTCGCCGGCTCGCCGAGCCCCTTCGCGCCGACGGAGTTGCACTCCGCGTCGCGCGGGTCGACCGGAAGGCAGGTGAATTCGGCCGGGAAGTCGAGCGCGGTCGGGATCTTGTAGTCGTGCCACGCCCCCGTCACCAGCTTGCCGGTGTTGCGGTCGAGCATCCTCCGCTCCGTTAGGCCGAAGCCGATTCCCATCGTCACGCCCCCCAGCACCTGGTTCTCGTACGTGAGCGCGTTCATCACGCGCCCCGAGTCCTGGGCCGCGAGGTACTTGACGACCTTCACCGCGCCGGTGCGCGTGTTCACCTCGACCTCGGCGAAGTGTGCCGCGAACGGCAGCGCCACTTTTCCCTCGGGATGAGGTTCCCGTTTCCCGACGCCAACGAGCTGCTGGCGCTGTGCGAGCGATTTCAGCTGGGCGAGGGGGACGCTCTTGGCATCGCCGGCGATCTCGATCGCTCCGTCACGAAGCGACAGATCCTTCACGTCCTTTCCGAGCTCCGCCGCGGCGAGCGACAGGAGCTCGTTCTTCACGGCGACGGCGGCCGACCTCGCCGCCGGCATGTTCACGAGCACCGTCTGGCTTCCTCCGGACGACGGCGCGAACTGCGTCGTCGCCGTGTCGGCCATCTCGACCTGGATCTTCGCGATGGGCACGCCGAGCTCCTCGGCGACGACCTGCGCGAGAATCGTCCGCGTGCCGGTGCCGATGTCCGCGGCGCCGGAGTTCACGTTCGCCGAGCCGTCGGCGTAGAGCTTCACGATGGCGGTGGCCGTCGGGTCGCCGCCGTAGCCCCACATCCCGGCCGCGACGCCGATCCCGCGCCTGACGTGACCGCGGCCCCTCGCGCGTTTCCGCGCGGCAGCCCAGCCAAAGCCCGCGCTGCCGTTCTTCAGGCAGTCGGCGAGCCCGGTCGACGTGTACGGCTGCCCGGCGCGCATCTGGCTTAGGGTCGGGACGTTCTTCAGTCGCATCGCCACGGGATCGAGGCCGAGCCTCTCCGCGAGCTCGTCGATCACCTGCTCGAGCGCCCACGCCGCCTGCGGAAAGCCCGGGGCGCGGAACGCGCGCGCCTGCCCCGCGTTCATGAGCGCCGCCGTTTCCTCGACGCGGACGTTGGCGCAGGTGTAGAGGTCCAGGACGAGGTAACCCGACGTCGCAGCGGCGGGGAAGGCGCCTACTCCGCCGAGGAGCTTCGCGTCGAAGGCGGTCAGCTTCCCGTCCTTCCTCGCGCCCGCCTTGATGCTGATCGTGTTCGCGGGGCGGTTGCCGGCGCAGAGCATCGTCTCCTCGCGGGAGAGCGCCGCTTTGACCGGCCGGCCGGTCGTGCGGGCGAGGATCGCGGCGAGCACCGTGTACTTGCCGAGCTCGAGCTTGCTTCCGAAGCCGCCGCCCATGAAGC
Organism: Thermoanaerobaculia bacterium; assembly: GCA_023700825.1. Lineage (GTDB taxonomy): Bacteria > Acidobacteriota > Thermoanaerobaculia > Gp7-AA8 > Gp7-AA8 > JACPDH01. The sequence continues at coordinate 27,942 of JAMPYE010000004.1, forward strand.
GGCTGCTAACGCGAACCGAGGCAAGCGGGAGCTGCAGCGCCTGCGCGAGACCCCGGCGGATCGCGTAGACACCTTGCGTGCTGTCCCAGACCTGCAGGCTTCCACCGTCCCATTGCGCGACGGAGCAGTGGGTCTCCATCGGCGTGTGCAGCTCGCACGAGGTATGGAACTCCCGTTCGACCGTCACGTCGGCGGCGGCGAAGCCCGACGCGAGGTCGCCGCGCTCGGTGACCCGCGGCTCCCCGAGCTGGTTGCCGAAGGGGTGAACCTTCGGCGCGTCGGGCCGGAGCGCCCGCTCGTAGTCGACGACGAAGGGAAGGATCTCGTACTCGACGACGACGGCGCGCGCCGCGTCGGCAGCCTGCAGCGGCGTCTCGGCGACCAGTGCCGCGACCTCATCGCCCTCGTAGCGGCACTCGGGATCGAGGAGGCGCGAGAGCGCTCCCTTCGCGCCGAAATACCAGGGGATCGACGCCTCGGGGGAATCGCAGGTGATGACGGCGTGAACGCCCGGCATCGCAAGCGCGCGCGACGCATCGATCCGCTTCACCCTGGCGTGTGCGTGAGGTGAGCGGACGATGGCACAGTGCAGCATTCCGGGGAGAGCGAGGTCGCGCGTGTAGACCGCGGTGCCGGAGACACGCTCGTGCGCGTCGACCCGGGGAACCGCGGCGCCGACGACGTTCGTCTTCTCCCACGCGGGCAGCGCCGGGTTTTCCCTGGTTGTCGCGGTCGTCGCGGCTGTCGCGATCGCCTGCGTCATGAAGGAACAGGGGCCGGTCATTTCGCACCTCCCTCGCGGCGCGCGCGCGCGACGCGCTCGACCGCCTTGAAGATGTGGCCGTAGGCGCCGCAGCGGCAGAGGTTGCCGCTCATGCCGAGGCGGACGTCGTCGAGCGTCGGACTCGGGTTCGCGCGGAGGAGCCCCTCGGCGGCCATGATCTGTCCAGGCGTGCAGTAGCCGCACTGCAGGGCGTCCTCCTCGACGAACGCCTTCTGCACGTCGCCGAGTTCCTCGCCGCGCGCGAGCCCTTCGATCGTCGTGATCTCATGCCCTTCGGCCTCGAGGGCCAGCGTCAGGCAGGCGTATCGGGTGACGCCGTCGACGAGGACGGTGCACGCGCCGCACTCGCCGCGCTCACAGCCGGGCTTCGTGCCGACGAAACCGAGGCGCTCGCGTAGAACGGCGAGCAGCGTCTCGCGCGGCTCGACGGCGAGGCGATGCTTCCGGCCGTTGACGGAGAGGCCGATCGTCATGGGTTCGGCCGCGCTCGCCTTCTGCTGTTCGGCGGTAGCCGGCAGCGCGGAACCCGCTGCAGCCGCGGCGACGGCGCCGACACCCATCGTCGTGAGGAATCCGCGGCGGCTGACGCCCGAATGGTCGCAACCGCCCTTCTTGCACTGATCGCTCATCGAACCTCCCTCGCGCAAACGCGCAGGACGCAGGCCCGACCCCGCGACCTGACCCACGAGGATGACGGGGTCCGGGCAGAACGTCGTGGGGCGATGATATCGCGGAGGACGCGGGCGTTCACATCGAGGAACATCCTGGTTCGTTGATGGAACGAACGCACGTCCCTGGGTGAGCCGGGTCACCGCGGCGCAGTCGGCGCGGCGGAAGCGGATGGCAAGTGGAGCCAGTGCGGATGGGGTCAGGCGATGGCGTGTCAGCGGATTGCGGGGAGGGGCTCGCACCTCGAAAGTTCACCTGGCGCGCTGCGCGACTCGAGGTCCGGAGTGACGTGCGGGGTCCACAAGTCAACTATCGAGGTGTGACCCCAGCGGCAGCGGCGGTCGCCGGACTTATCGCGGCACGGCCTCAACCTTCTTCGTCAGCTCGTTCAGAAGCCACGCCTTCGCCATCCTCCAGTCGCGTTTTACTGTTTCGGTGGAAACGCCGAGGACCTCGGCCGTCTCTTCGATGTTCAGCCCGCCGAAGTAGCGCAATTCGACCACGCGGCTCTTGCGCGCGTCGACCCGCGTGAGAGCATCGAGTGCCTCGTCGAGCGCGAGCACTTCGACGCCGTGCTCCTCCGCGGCGATCACGGCCTCGTCGAGCGCGACGCGCAGCGCGCCTCCTCCGCGTTTCGAGACTGCGCGCCGCCGCGCGTGGTCGACGACGATTCGCCGCATGACCTGCGAGCAAAGCGCGAAGAAATGCACGCGGTTTTCGCAGCGAATGCCGCCGGCTCGCACGAGCTTGAGGTACGCCTCGTTCGCAAGGGCGGCCGATTCGAGGCTCCCGTCAGCCCTGCGGAGCGCGAGATGCTGGTGGGCGATCCGCCGGAGCTTCGGATACAGCAACTCCATCAGGCAGTTCAGCGCCGTCGCATCGCCGTCGTTCCAGGCGGCGAGCATCGCCGTGATGTCGTGCGGCTCCTGCTTCACGAGCAACACCCGTCAGAAGATCATACGCCATTAACCATTTCTGCCCCCGTTCGCGGAGTACAGGACAGAGCACTCTCGAGGAGGTTTCCCATGAGACTCCGAACGCTTCTGTCGCTCTTCATCGCAATCTGCGCGCCTGCGGTCTTTGCCCAGACCATCACGATCGGGAACGTCTACACTCCGCAGACCGGCTTTGCGATCGGTCCCGTTGATGGCATCACCTTCGTGGACCTCGTCCACCCGGCGACCGCCTCCGGAGCGCTGGTTCAGGCGAGCTTTGCTTATCCGTGCTGGGCTGAGGAGTGCCCCGGCGCCGCCAAGATCAAGTTTTTCCGCCAGGTCGGCAGCAATCTCAGGATGATCGCGGAGCGCGGGCCTTTCAATGCGCCCCTGACCGACAACCAGATCTTCGAGCTCTCGCCTCCGGTGCAGGTCCTCGAAGGAGACCTGATCGGCGTCGCAGAAATGGTCTCGAAGGCCGACTGCGGTGGCAGTTTTCAGCTGGCGCCCCCCTCGGAGGGGCGGTATCTGGCGTTTTCAAACGACGTCATGGGCGAGGTACGAATGTCGGCCGGAAAGTACGCAACCGGAACGCTCGTCGTCTCCGCTTCGGGAACACCCGGCAGCGAGTACGCGGCGCGCATCATGCCGGTCGTCGGCTCCGCAGCCGGTGGCTATGGATCGCAGTGGAGCACCTCCGTCCAGCTGCTGAATCCGAATTCCGTCGCCACGACGGGGAAGCTGGTCTTTCGCTCCGCGGGCGTTCCCGCATCGTCGAGCGACCCGAGCATCCCGTACTCACTCGAACCCGGGGCGACGGAGACGATTCCCGACATCGCTGCCGCGTTCGGAAGGGGAGGGCTCGGCAGCCTCGATGTGGTTACCCGCTACGGCGACGGCGTCCCGCCCGTCGTCGTCGCTTACATCTTCAGCGCGCACGACGACGGCGGCGTGTTCGGCATGACCGAATACGCGGTCGATTTGACCGAGCGTTCGAGCCAATACCCGACGTCGACGGGAACGCGCATCGGAAGCTGGGTTCTCGACGACGCCGTCACGGGCTATCTGATCGCGCCACGCTCGGCAACGGAGTCGCGATTCAACATCGGCGTGCGGACACTGGCGCCGGGCGCATCGATCACCGCAACGCTCCGGAGTTCGACCGGCGCGCCTGTGCTGACGGTCACCCGCGAATTTCCGCCCGACTATTTCCAGCAATTCTCAGCAGGTGAATTCTTCGGCATGTCCCTCGCCGGAGGAGAATCGATCGTGCTGACCGTGGTCAGGGGCTCGGCGATCGTGTACGGCTGCGCAGTCGATAACCTGACGAACGATCCGGCGATCTTCTACGCGTACGGCGTAACGCCGTAGCGAATCGCGGTGGACGCTGAACGGCGACCGCCGGCTACTTCACGATCGCGAGCCGACGCAGCAGATCCTGGAATCGGGGATCGGCGCGCAGCGGTGCGAACGCGCGCATCGCGGCGATGTGAGGCAGCTGGCTGTCCCGCTCGCGAAAACCGGTTTCCATCCATTCGAGCGCGCGATCGACGTCACCGAGGCCGGCGAGAGGCCAGAACCTCGCTCCCGCAGCGACGTAACGCTGATGCGACAGCGCCTCGAGCTCGTCCAGGACCGCGATCGCCTCGGATCGCCGTCCAGCCTTTGCGAGCGCGTACCCCATCCACCCGCGCACGATCGGGAGATCCGGGGCGAGGGATTCTCCCTTGCGCGCGAGTTCTACCGCCTCCAGGCAGTTGCCCTCGTCACACTGCACGACGGCCGAGAGCGACCACGGCAGGAAGAAATCGGCGTCGAGCTCGATCGACTTCCGAAGTAGCTGCTTGCCCGCTTCATCCTGGTCGAGCTGACAGACGAAGAACCCCGTGATGGCGAGGTTCCAGGGTGAAACGGGGTCGAGTTGCACGGCGCGCTGAAGCTCCACCAGTGCCTCGTTACTGCGGCGCAGGTCGGCGAGCAACATCCCGCAGTGGAAGTGAGCCATCGCGCAGCTGGGATTGAGCTGTATGGCACGTCGCAACTCGCGCTCGGCGCCCACGGGATCGCGATCGTGCCAGAAGAGAACGCGCGCCAGCGACACGTGCGGCTCGGCGAGGCTCTCGTCCAGCTCGAGCGCCCTCAGCGCTGACGCGCGGGCCTTGGGCGCGATCTCCGGTGGCGGGATCAGCTCCATCGCCGCGCCGAACAGCATGCACTGCGCGTCCGCGATGCCGGCGTGGGCGAGGGCGTTCTCCGGATCGATCTCGATCGCGCGCCTGAAGTGCTCGATGCTCCGTTCTGGATGGACGCGTCCCCAGTGATACCGTCCGCGGATGTAGGATTCGTGCGATTCGACGTTGACGGGACGGACGCGCGCGAGGCTCGCACGTTCCTGTGGCGTCACTTCGACCTGGATCTCGTCCGTGATGGCCCGCGCAACTTCGCCCTGCAGCGCGAGCACGTCGCGCAGATCGCGCTCGTAGGTCCGCGCCCAGAGATGACGATCGGTCTGCGCGTGGATCAACTGCGCCGTGATGCGAACGCGGTTGTCGTATCGCGTTACCGAGCCCTCGATGATCCCGTCGACTCCCAGGTCCCTCCCGATCTCGGGTACGGACTTCGTCGTGCCTTTGTAGCGCATGACCGATGTCCGGGAGATCACGCGCAACGCGCGAATCTGCGAGAGTTCCGTGATCAGCGCCTCGGTCATTCCGTCGGCGAAATACTCCTGGTCGGAGTCGCCGGTGAGATTCGCCATTGGAAGCACCGCGAGCGCCCGGATGCGCATGACGGCGCCGCGCCGCTCCTTGCTCCCTGCCGAAGCGGCGCGCTGACCGGAGCGTCGCGAAGTCGCCCGATTCAGCTCCTGAAGCGTCGCCCGCGCCTCTGCGATGTCGTTCAAGCGTCGGTCCGCGTCCTTCTCGAGACAGCGCTGCAGGAGCTCGCGCAACCTCGCGGGTGTTCGCCGCGGGAGGGCGTGCCAGTCCGGCTCCCGGTCCAGTACGGCCGTGATGGTCTCCGTCAGGCTTCCGCACTCGAAGGCGCGTCTTCCGGCAAGCAGCTCGTACAACACGCATCCGAACGCCCAGATGTCGGTTCGTTGATCGAGTGCCTTGCCTAACGCCTGCTCGGGGCTCATGTAGCCGGGTGTGCCGAGAATCTGCCCGGTGTTCGTCCCGGACGCGCCGGGCGCCGCGCGCGCCGCCAGCTCGGGCTTTGCCTCGGCTCCCCAGATCGTTTTCGCGAGCCCGAAATCGAGAACCTTCACCGTGCCCTGGGCCGTGACCATGAGGTTCGCGGGTTTGAGATCGCGATGGATGATCCCGTGCTCGTGAGCGCCCTGCAGCGCGTCCGCGATCTGGACGGCGTAGTCCAGCGCCGTCGCGAGTGGAAACGGCCCGCGCAGCGTTTGTCCCTCGACGAGCTCCAGTACGAGGTAGTCGCTTTCGGGCGCCTCTTCGAGTCCGTAGATCGCCGCGATGTGCGGATGGTTCAGCGCCGCGAGCGTGCGTGCCTCGCGGCGGAAGCGCGCGAGCCGCTCGGGATCGCTGGCGAGCTCGGGAGCCAGTGTCTTGATCGCGACGTCGCGATCGAGTTTGTCGTCGTGCGCGCGGTAGACCTGGCCCATGCCTCCGGCACCGATCAGCGACATCACGCGATACGGTCCCAGTTGCCGGCCTACGAGCGAGGCACGCGCCTTCGTGGTCCCGGCGGCATCCTTCAGCAGCGGATGCTCGAGGAAGCTGCCGGCCTGCGCGTCCCCTGCTATGAGCGCCTCGACCTCTCTCCGCAACTCGAAGTTGTCGCCGCACACTTCATCCAGGAACGACCGGCGCTCCTCCGGCGCGCGCTCGAGCGCAGCGTGAAAGACGTCCTCGGCCCGCGCCCAGAGCTCCAGTTTCATGGCGACCTTGCGCCCGCACCCCGACCGAAGCTCAGCAGAGGCGGACGCTCCATTGACGAAAACATAGGTTCCTTGCGAACGGGTGGCAACGCGGGATTCCGATCAAACGTGGAGGCTGAGGTCACACCTCCAAAGGTTTCTCAACACGCTGCGCGAATCCGGGAGGATGCGGGAAGATGGGGTCAAAGCTTCGGTCTTCTGAATTCTGCGATTAGTAGACTGCATCGCCGGTTGCGGACGTTTCGTGCCGGGCAGGTCGGCGACCGACCCGACGTCGGGGCGAAGTGATTCACTCGCAAGCCATTGAAGAATCGAGCCTTCGATCTCGAGCGTTCATGTCTGCAGAAGAACGAAGCTCTGACCCCACGCTCCCGCCTACGACCGTCCCGTCAAGCGCCAGGTTCTCGACGGAACGACGCCTCTCGTGGACGAGCGATTCGCCTACGACAAGAATGGCGAGCTGGCCTACGAGATGCGCCGACAGTCGCCGCTCGGGCTCGTCGAGACGTTCCACGAGTTCGACGAGATGGGCCGTCCGGTGAAGTCGAGCCTCACGCAGGCGAGCGTCGAGGGCGTGCTTTCGACGATCGTCTCGAA
>JAMPYE010000207.1 GCA_023700825.1 Thermoanaerobaculia bacterium
CGGCCGGAGAGCGACTCCACCGCGGTGAAGGAGCTCACCGCGCGGATCGAGCGGGCAATCCGCGACGTGACGGTCAATCTCGAACGGTGGGAGGACGCCGCGCTGATCGAGTTCGCCGAAGCAGTCTGGTCGTCGGAGTTCGGGCGCCGCGATGCGGAAGAGCGGCACGAGGGTCGAATTGCCGCGGGGACCATCCTCGCGCGGCTGCGGCAGGACGATCCCGAATCGGTCGAAACGCTGGCGGAATCGATTCGCTCGTTCGCGCAGACGCTCGATCTGCTCAGGCTCCGGCCCCGACATCTCGATGCGAGACCCTCGATCTTCGGCGCGCTCCGGTGGGCGGTCCGGCGGCTGTTGATCCTGGTTGCGGGCGTGCCAGTGATCGGAGCGGGAGTTGCCGTCTTTGCACTTCCCTATCTGCTCGTCGCGTTCCTCGACCGGCGCAGTGACAACCCGCGGGACATCCGGTCGACCTACAAACTGCTCGGAGGCGGCCTGCTCTACGTCGTCTGGATCGCACTGCTCGCCGCCATCGTCGGCTGGCGCTACGGCCTCGTCGCCGCATCGATCACGGCTGCGACCTTGCCGCTGCTCGGCATGGCGACACAATGGCTGCGCGAGCGGTGGGGGTACGCCGTGAGCGACGTGAGCCGATTTTTCGCGCTGCGCCGGGCATCGCTGCGAGAGCGACTGCTCGCGCGCCGGCATGCGCTCGCGATGCAGATCGACGCCGTCGTAGCGAGGGCATCGCGCCAGTAGCGGCAGATTCCGTGGTGGCGCGCTGTCCGCTACGCGACAGAGGCACCAGCCTGCTTGAGGAAGGCGAACCGCCGCGTGCCGCCGCCCGTGCCCGCGGCGAGCTCGATCTGCACGAGGTACGCGTCCTCGAGCGACGGCGTCACGGCGGGCCCGGGCAGGGCCGCGCCCTTCGTGACGACGCCGCGGATGCGCACTCCGTCGAGCACGCGGATGCGACGGGTGATCCGACAGTCGTGCGCGATCACGGCCGCCTCGTGATCGGTGACGACTGTCTCGAAGACCTGACCCTCCGCGAGAGAGATCAACTCGTCGGGAGTTCCGTCGAACCGGAGCCGGCCGCGATGCAGAAGCAGGACACGCGAGCAGGTCGCCTCCACGTCACCCGCGATGTGCGTCGAGAGGACGACGATCCGGTGCGCCGCGATCGACATGATCAACCCGCGGAACCGACTCCGTCCCTCGATGTCGAGCCCCGTCGTAGGCTCGTCGACGACGAGCAGCTCCGGTGTTCCGAGCAGCGCGCGGGCGATGCCGATCCGCTGCCGCATCCCGCCGGAGAAGTCGCGGACCTTTCTGTTCGCGTGTTCCTCTAGCCCGACCGCCGCGAGAAGCATCTCGATCTCGCCGAGCCGCTGCCGGCGATCGGTGATCCCGCGCTCCATCGCCCAGTAGTCGAGGAACTGCGCGGCCGTGAAGCCGGGGTATGCGTTGAAGTCCTGCGGCAGGAACCCGACGTGATCGCGGTAGCGGCCGATGTTCGCCGGGCCGACGGGAACGCCGCGGAAGAGCACTCGCCCGCGCGTAGGCTGGATGAGCCCAGTCATGATCCGCAACAGAGTCGTCTTCCCGGCGCCGTTAGGCCCGAGGAGCCCGACGACGCCGGGGCTGAGTTCGAACGACACGTCGTCGAGCGCGCGGACGCCGTTCCGATACCGCTTCGTGGCGTGTCCCACGTGGAGCGTCGGGTTGCCGCGCGCGGTCCATTCCGGCGGCCTGCGAAGTGACCGGAACTCCGGCGACATCCTGCGGCGAAGCGCTTCCGCACCGAGGAGCGTCGCACTCGGCAGGACGACGGCGGCCGCGAAGGAGCCACAAAGAGCGATGCCGGCCGCGCGCATCGGTACGGCCCAGCTGTCCGCTCCCGGATCGGCAACGAGCGCCGGCACGACGAGCATGACGAGCGCGACGAAACTTCCCGCGGCGAGCGGAAGCGTCGCCGCGCGTCCCGCGCGGTAGCTCGCGACCACGAGGCTCTCCTCCTTCCTCTCCGGCGGCACCAGCGGCAGCAGCCCCGGCATCGCCGCGCAAAGCGCCGCCGCAACGAGCGCGAGCGACAGCTCGTCGAGCGTCGTCCCCGAGAGGCCCACGAAGGCCGCCGCGAGCCCGAGGCCCACGATGAGCGGAAGCAGCAGCGCCACCGGCCTCCAGATCGAGTTCGACCAGATCATCGCGACGAGCGCGATGAGGATCGGAAGCGTCGCGGTGAGCGCGTAGAGGCGCCACTTCGCGAAGGTGGCTTTCACCGGATCGAGATCGGGCAGCTGCACGTCCACCCCCGCCGGCAACGACATCCCTCGCAGGGTTCGATCGACGTCCGCGCGCGCTCTGTGTCTCGTCTCGTCGTCTTCGACGAAGAAGGTGACGGTGACGGGCGCGACGAACCGGCCTCCCTGCCGCGTCACGTCGACGAGGACGACCCGCTCGCGCACGTCGAGCAGCGACGACGGGACGACCCACGACCCGCCGGCGCGGATCGGCCTCTCGAGCAACTCCTGGCGCACCGGCGCGTCGTCAGCCGTCACTGCGGCGTCGATCTGCCTGACGAGCACGACGCGATCCCTGCCCGACGGTGTCGCCTCGCCCCCTGCTCCCTTCGACGCAAGTGCCTCGGCAAGCGCCGTCGCACCCCGCGCGTCGGCGCCAGGCCGTACCGAGAGCTCCACGCGGAGCGAACGCGTGCCGAACCTGCTCATCGCGCGATACTCGTGCGACTTGCGGAACGGCTCGATCGCGCGCTCGATCGCGTTCGCGACGTCGTCGAGATCGGTGCCGAGAATGAGGAATCGATAGAAGCGGACCTCGTCGTCAGTGTCGGGCACGAGCTCGACCGGCGTGAAGAGGCTCGCCGCGAGGCCCTGCCTTCCGTCGAGCGGATCGCCGATCCGGATCGTTCCCCCGGCGGCGCGCCGCAGCCGGAACGCGATCGACGACGACAATTCGTCGTATTTCGTCCGCTTCCGATAGTCCGTGTCCACCTCGGCGACGAGGTACGCGCCGCCTTCGTCGACCCAGCCCCAGCTCCGCTCGACGCCGCGGAACGCGGCGAGCTTTTCCTCGATCAGCTCCGCGCGGCGTCTCGCCTGCGAGAGCGTCGAACCTTCGGGGAGCGGCGCTTCGACGGTGATCCGCATCCGATCGGGCTCCCGCGCCGCGCTGCGCGGATCGAGCACTGTGCCGAAGAACGTGAAGAGCGCGAGCGCGACCGCGGTCGCGCCGAGAAGCGTAGTGGCCGCCTCGCGCGAGGCGCGCATGAACGGGCCGCGCCCGCGCCGCGCGGCGCGCTCCGCGATCGGAGGAAGGATGAGCGCCGCGGCGACCCCCGCGAGCGACGCGGCGAAGAAGACCCGCGCCGTCGGAGCAAGGTACGGCGCGAGCGCCCCCGTCGACAGTGCGGTGCCGATGGCGACGAGCGACGAGGAAGCGCACGCGGTCACGAGCGGCGCGATTCCCGCTCGTCTCGACGCGACCGCGAGCGCGACGGGCACCGCTCCTCCCAGGGCGACGCAGACGGCGGGAAGCGTCGTCGCGTCGAGCGAGAGCCGCGACAGATGAAGCACGATGCCCGCGACCGAGACGGCGAGCGGCATGAAGAGCGCCGCGACGGCCGCACCGGGGCGCCCTCCGATCCACCAGCCGGCCAGTGCGAGAATCGGCAGACAGAGCAGCATTCCGAGAACGACGAATCGAAGCATCCGGCGTAGCGGGTCCGCTTCGCTCTCCGCGACGACGAGCCTCGCGCCGCGCGGCAGCGTTCCGTCGAGCCCGGCGACCGCGGCGCGCAGCTCGCGGTCGAACTGCAGCACGGATGCTTCCGTGTGCCGCGCGAGGAAGTAGGCGGTCGCGCGACGCCCTTCCCATCGTCCTTCGCCGCGCAGCTCGCCGGTCGCGCTCTCGACCGCGGCGATCGAGCCGAGTCGCACCACCGAGTCTCGGACGCGCACCGGCCGGTCCGCGAGCGGCACCTTCGCGCTCACGCCGACGACCGCGAGCCGCTGCGACTCGAGATCCCAGTCCCCAAAGCTCTCAACCGACTCCGCCGCCGCGACGACGCGGCTAACCTCGGGGAGTGTGGGCGTTCCGGGGAGCCGCCCGTCGATAGTGACGCGCAATTCGTCACTCCGCTCGTCGGTGACGTGGACGCTGCTGACCGACGGCAGCCCCTCGAGCGCGTCGCGCACGCGCCGGATCACGCGGATGTCGTCGGTTCCGGCGAGAAAGAGCCGCGCGGATTCGTTCGCCGGCCGGCCGCTCCACGCGCCGACGTTGCCCCCTTTGGGAAGCTTCGCGCGGATCGCGGCCAGATCGTTACCGATCCGCGCGAGCTTGGCGCGCATGTCGATGCCCGGCTTGAAGCGCGCGAGAATGCGAACGCCGCTGGGCGAGACGGTCGCGCGCATGCCGTCGAGATCGCCCGTGCCCCGCAGCGCACTCTCGAGCGGTACCGCCCACCGTGTGGCGATCGAGCTCGCGACGTCGGAGCTGCTCGACGGAACCGAGAGCCAGACGACGACGTCGTTGGAGCTGATCTCGGGCGCATAGCGGAAGTCGAGCCTCGAGATCGAGACCGCTCCGAGAACGAGGAGGGCGAGGACGATGATGGCGCGGCGCGGCGTCATGGCGGGGCGTCCCCACCGGCGCACGACGCGCGGAAACGGCGCGCCAGTGCGTCGAGCTCGACGTAGAGGAGTGGCACGACGAGCAGCGTCGCGACGGTCGACGTCACGAGACCCCCGATGACGGTGACCGCGAGAGCGCGTCGCAGCTCGATGCCGTCACCGCCGAGCACCACCAGCGGAAGCATGCCGAGGATCGCGGTGAGCGTCGTCATGAGGATCGGGCGGTACCGCTCCGAGGCGGCGACGCGCATCGCGGCGGCGGCGCCCGCTCCCTCGCGCGCCGCGCCGTCCGCGCGATCGACGAGGATGATCGTCTGGTTCACGACGATGCCCGCGAGAAGGATCATGCCGATCAGCGACATCACGTTGAGGCTCTGCCCCGCCACGAAGGCGGCGACGAGCCCGCCCGCGACGGCCACCGGCACGGAGAGCATGATCAGCAGAGGCGAGAGGAGCGACTCGTAGAAGGCGGCGATCGAGAGGACGACCAGCAGCACGCCGAGCGCGAAGACGAGGCCGAGCTGCGAGAACGACGCGTCGATCTCTGCGGCCTCACCGCTGAGGCGAATCTGCTGCATCGAGCCCGCAGGAACGCGCGCAATCGTGCTGCGAAGCTCGCCGAGGGTCGTCGTGCCGCGATCGACGGTGACGCGGACCGCGGGTCGCGAGTCGATCCGCACGAGCGCCGGAGGGCGCTCGCCACCACGGATTGCGGCGAGCGATCCGAGTGGCACCACGTGCCGCTCGCCCGACTTCAGTCTCGGGAGCACGACCGGCAGCTCCGCGAGCTCGCCGCTTCGCGGAGGCTCGACACGGATCGCCTCCTCGACGCCGCGGAACGACACGGCGCCCGCGTCGCTCGGCGACAGCGCCGCGCGGATCTGCGCCTCGGCGTACTCCCTGCTCACCCCGGCGCGCGCGAGCCCTTCCTCGTTCCACGCGAGAAGCAGCGCGCGGCGCGGCAACGCCCGCTCCTCGATCCTGGCCGTTCCTCCCGCGCGCTCGATCGCGCCGGCAAGCTCGGCCGCGAGCGCGGCCGCCGCGCGATCGGACGCGGCGAGCACCTCGGTTTCGAGCCGGTCGCGACGCGAGGCGAGACCCTCGACGAACGCGCTGCGGGTGAAGCCGGCGACCGCCCGCACGCCAGGCCGCCGCGCGAGATGCTCGTTAATGCGATCGAGCGCGCCCGCCGCGATCGCGGCATCGCGATACCGGAGGTCGATCCGGCCGTGCCACGTCTCCGGCCTGTCGGGCCGTCCTTCGCGGCTCAGTCCCTGGAGGAGTTGAATCGAGACGGTGTCACCCGCCGGCACGAGGCCCCGCAGCTCTCCCTCGAACCGCTGTGCCTCGGCGAACGACTCTTCAGGGGTCAGGTCTCGAGGAAGGAGGAAGTCGACACGGAGCTCCGCCTGCGACGCGAACGGGAAGAGCTCCACGCGGAGGAAGGCGACGAGCGCGAACGAGGCGAGCGTCGCGGCGAGCGCGAGCAGCCACACCCGCCGAGGCGCGAGCTGCGCTCGCTCGAGGAGCGAAAGGTAGGCCTCGCGCCCCGGAGAGCGCCCTTCGCCCGGCGGCCCGCTCCGCTTCGCGAGCACCGGCGTCAGCGTGAGCGCGAAGAGCAGCGACGCGGAGATGCAGGCGACGATCGCGAAGGCCTGCTCGCCGAAGAAGGCGCGCGCGACGCCTTCGAGGTAGAGCAGAGGCACGAAGACGATCGCCGTCGTCACCGTCCCCGCCGCGACGGCCGTCGCCACTTGTCGCGTTCCGCTCAGCTCCGGCTCGCGGTCGCCTCGGGAGCGACGCGTCTCGATCGCCTCGAGCACGACGACGGAATTGTCGACGATCATCCCCGCGGCGAGCGCGAGCCCCGAAAGCGAGATCACGTCGATCGGAATCCCCGCGGCGAAGAACGCCGCGAACGAGAGCAGCAGCGATACGGGAATGACGATCGAGAGGCCGATCGTCGGCCGCCAGCTCCCGAGCATCCATCGCAGCACGAGAGTCCCGAGCAGGATTCCGATCAGCGCGGATTCCCCGAGGCCGCGGAGAGCGCCGACGATCTCGCCGCTGCCGTCGCGCACGACGGTGAGCTCGAGAGGGGCGCTGCGCTCGCGCAGCATCGCGACGCCGCTCCGCGCGCCGCGGGCGAGCGCCACGGCGTTGCGCTCCGGGGAGCGGAAGAGGCGGAGGAGCACCGCGGGCTTCCCGTCGACGCGGTACTGCGAGCCGTCGTGCACCTCCTCGATGCCGACCGTTGCGACGTCGCCGAGCACCGCGGTTCCCTGCTCGTGCGCGATGCGCAGCGCGCGAAGCTCGTCGAGCGACGCGACGCTCTCGCGCACGACGAGCGGACGCACCGTCTCTCCATCGCGGACTTCACCGGCGCCGACGGGGCGGCCGATCGAGGCGAGCCTCGCGGCGAGCGTGTCGATTCCGAGGCCGCGCGAGGCGAGCGCCGCGGGAATCGGCCGTACTACGACCATCCTGCGCGAGAGCCCCACGAGCTCGATGCGCCCCGCGCCCTCGACGTGCGACAACTCCGGGGCGAGCACC
>JAMPYE010000208.1 GCA_023700825.1 Thermoanaerobaculia bacterium
AGTGTCTGCGCCACACCGAAGCTCACTTTTCGCCCCTCGCCGCCCCGCCCGTCCTGACCTGCAGGGCGCTCCGGTCGCTCCACGCCCCCCTTTTGTGACACAGGCCACATCCCGACGAATGCCGTATCACGGGTCGATGCGACGGTGTCATCTATATCAACTACTGAAGGGAGGCGATCCGACGCCCCTTTTCCGGAGATGGAACGCATGACCGAACAAGCCACGATGACCGAACCCGCGACGCGGATGCTCCTCGGCGACGAAGCCGTCGCCTTCGCCGCCGCGCACGCCGGAATCACCGCCGCCTACGCCTACCCGGGCACGCCTTCGACCGAGATCGTCGAGTGTCTCTACGAGCTCGAGAAGAAGCAGGGCTGGCCCAAGGCCTCCTGGTGTGCCAACGAAAAGACGGCCTACGAAGCGGCCCTCGGCATGTCGATGGCCGGTAAACGCGCGCTCGTGGCCATGAAGCACGTCGGCCTCAACGTCGCCGCCGACCCGTTCATGAACTCGGCGGTCGTGCAGCCGATCGGCGGCCTCGTCGTCGCCGTCGCCGACGATCCCGGCATGCACAGCTCGCAGAACGAGCAGGACTCGCGCTATTACGCCGACTTCGCGCGGATCCCGTGCCTCGAGCCGGCCGACCCGCAGGAAGCCTACGACATGGTCCGCGACGCCTACGACATCTCCGAGGCGTTCCGCATCCCGGTGATGGTCCGCCTCGTGACGCGCCTCGCTCACCAGCGCTCCGGCGTCACGATGGGTTCGATCCAGCGCGAGAACGACGCGGACGTCAATCCGGATCGCAACGACTGGGTCCTGCTTCCCTCGTACGCGAAGAAGCTCTGGAAGCGCCGGCTCGTCGAAGCGCCCGAGCTCAAGCGCTGGGCCGAAGGGAGTCACTACAACACGCTCACGCTCAACGACGAGTTCCGCGAGCTCGGCATCATCACGACCGGAATCGCGAAGCACTACTTCCTCGAGGTCGCGGCCGAGCTCGGACTCATGCCGTCGCACCTTCACATCGGCGCCTACCCGATGCCCGAGGAGAAGATTCGCGCGCTCGCCTCGCACTGCTCCGAGATCCTCGTCCTCGAAGATGGCTACCCACACGTCGAGCGGGCGCTCAGGGGCATCATCGCGCCGGCGGTCGTGATCCGCGGCAAGATGAACGGCGCAATCCCGGAGGACGGCGAGTTGTCGCAGGACATCGTCCGCCGCGCGCTCGGCCTCCCCGTCGGCGAGGGAGTGAGGCTCGGCTCGATGGAGCTGCCTAACCGCCCGCCGCGGCTCTGCGAGGGCTGCCCGCACACCGACGCCTACGACGCGCTGCGCATGGCGCTCCAGGGCTCCGACCACCCGCTCGTCATGTCCGACATCGGCTGTTACACCCTCGGCGCGCTGCCGCCGCACAACACCGGTGACAGCTGCGTCTGCATGGGCGCTTCGATCGGCATGGCGAAGGGCGCCGCGGATGCCGGCGTCCATCCCTCGATCGCCATCATCGGTGACTCCACCTTCCTCCACTCCGGAGTGACGCCGCTCATGGACGCCGTCGCCGACGACGCGAACATGGTGCTGCTGATCCTCGACAACCAGACCACGGCGATGACGGGCACGCAGCCGACGCTGCTCCCCTCGGAGCGGATCCACGAGCTGATCCTCGGGCTCGGCGTCAAGCCGGAGCACTGCCACAAGTTCGAAGTTCACCCGCGGAAGGTCGGCGAGCTCGCCGAGCTCTTCCGCCGCGAGATCGCCCACCCCGGGCTTTCGGTCGTCATCGCGCACCGCGTGTGCGTCGAGGCGGCGCGCAGAAACAAGAAGTGAGGAGATGACGAGATGAAGTGCGACATCATTGCCGCGGGAGTCGGAGGGCAGGGCGTCCTCTCGGTGTCAGCGATCATCGCAGCGAGCGCGCTTCGCGCCGGCCTCTTTGCGGTGCAGTCCGAAGTGCACGGAATGTCGCAGCGCGGGGGAGCGGTCGTCGCGCACCTGCGCATCAGCGATCAGCCGATCCACAGCGCGACGGTCGGGTTAGGCAAGGCCGACCTGGTCATCAGCATGGAGCCGCTCGAGAGCCTGCGCTACCTCGAATACCTCGCGCCGACGGGCACGATCATCAGCTCGATCGAGCCGGTGAAGAACTTCGACGGCTATCCCGAGCTGGAGACGCTCCTCACCGAGGTGAAGCGCATTCCGCGCGCAATCCTGATCGACGCGACGAAGCTCGCCAGGGAAGCGGGGAACGCCAAGGCCGCCAACATCATCATGGTCGGCGCGGCCTCGCACCTGCTTCCAATCTCCCAGGAGCACATCCTCGCCTTCATCGAGGAGACCTTCCGCGCCAAGAGCGAGAAGCTCGTCGAGGTGAACCTCAAGGCCTTCGAGAGCGGCCGCCTTCAGGTCGCCGCCGCCGAGACTGTCGGAGTCGGAGCATGACCACCGTCGCCGCCCGCGCCGCCGTCGCGGAGATCGCCGCGCGCGCGAGAGCGGCGGGACGCGACGTGCTGCTCGAGCCCGAGGCTCTGGAGCTCGTCCGGCTCCTCGGGATCAACGTGCCGGATAACGTCTACGTCGCCGATCCGTCCGACGATGGCTGGGCGATCGCGCAGGCTTGCGACAAGTTTCCCGGCGAGCGCGTCGTCATCAAAGTCGTTGCGGCCGACATCCTCCACAAGAGCGACGTCGGCGGCGTGCGCTTCGTCGAGAAGACGCGCGAGGCGATCGCCGCCGCGCTCGAGCAGATGCGCGCGATGTTTTCCGGGCACGAGCCCGGCTTTCTCATCTGCGAAATGGTGCGCTACGACGCGGCGCCCGGCGGCGAGATGCTCGTCGGCATGCGCTGGACGCCGGACTTCGGCCCGGTCGTCACGTTCGGGTTAGGCGGCGTCGCCACCGAGTTCTTCGCGAGCGCGCTGAAGGAAGGGCGCGAGATCGCGATCCTCTCGCCGCGCCTCACTCCTCCAGAGCGGATCGAGCAGATCGTGCTCGGTCAGGCGATCACGCCGCTCATCACCGGCGGCGTGCGGCGGATGAAGATTCGCTTCCCGCTGGCCGAACTGCGCGCGCTCCTCGAGAGCTGCATGGGCTTCGCCTCGGAGTGGGTCCCCGAACCCCTCGCGGAGTTCGAGATCAACCCGATGGTCATCGGCCCGAACGGCCCGGTTGCGCTGGATGCACTCGTAAGGCTGAGCACGAAAGTGGCCGAGGTTGCGCAGGAGCGGCCGATCCAGAAAATCGGGCAGCTGCTGCGGCCGAAGTCGATCGCGGTCGTCGGCGTGTCGGCGGCGCTCAACGCCGGGCACGTCATCGTCAACAACCTCATCCGCGAAGGCTTCGAGCGCTCGCGGATCTTCATCGTGAAGCCCGGGAGCGAAGAGATCGAAGGCTGCCTCTGCGTGCCGTCGATCGCCGAGTTGCCGGAGCCGGTCGATCTGCTCGTCCTCTCGGTCGCGGCGCACCAGGCGCCGGAGCTGATCGAGCAGGCGATCGACGCGCGCCGCGCCGAGAGCGTCATCGTCATCCCTGGCGGGCTCGGTGAGCTTTCCGGTTCGGAGAATCTCGAGCAGCAGATCCGCGACCTCGTCGCGGTCGCGCGGCAGTCGGCGTGGCGCGGGCCGGTGCTCAACGGCGGCAACTGCCTCGGCGTGCGCTCGGCTCCCGGGCGCGTCGACACGATGTTCCTCCCGGAGTACAAGGTACCGCACGGCGGGCGCCCGGTCTCACCGCTGGCCTTCGTCTCGCAGAGCGGCGCGTTCGCTGTTGCGAAGGCGAACTGCCTCGAGACGATCGAGCCGCGCTACCTCGTCTCGATCGGCAACCAGATCGACCTCACCGTCGGCGACTACATGCGCTGGCTCGAGAGCGACCCGGAAGTGCGCATCGCCGCGTTCTACGTCGAGGGCTTCCGTCCGCTCGACGGGCGCGACTGGCTCGAGTCCGCGGAGCGGATGACGCGCACGGGACGCCCCGTGATCCTTTACCGCGCTGGCAGGACCGCGGAAGGTGCGAAGGCGACGGCGTCGCACACGGCGTCGATCGCTGCGGACGCGGTCGTCACGCGCGAGCTCGCCACGGGAGCCGGGGTCGTCGTCGCCGAGACGCTCGAAGATTTTGAGGACCTGGTACGGCTCTTCACCCTGCTGCACGGGCGCGAGGCCTCGGGGCCGCGCCTCGCCGCGATCTCGAACGCGGGATTCGAAAGCGTCGCCTTCGCCGACAACGTCGGCGGCCTCCGGTTCGCGAAGCTCGGCCTCCCGACGCTCGAGCGCATCGAGAAGGTGATCCGCGAGAGCCGCCTCGAGCGGATCGTCTCGGTCGCGAACCCGCTCGACGTGAACCCGATGATGGGCGACCGCGAGTTCTGCGAAGTCGCCGAGGCGCTCCTCGCCGACGAACACGTCGACCTCGGTGTCGTCGGTTGCGTCCCGCTGACCGGCGCGCTGCAGACGCTGCCGAAGAGCGAGCGCTACCGCGAAGACTTCGCGTCCGAGGGTTCCGTCGTTAGGCGGCTGGGCGAGCTCTGGAAGGCGACCTCGAAGCCGTGGGTCTCCGTCGTCGATTCGGGAAGGCTCTACGACCCGATGGCGTACGCGCTCGAAGAGTCCGGCATCCCGACCTTCCGTTCCGCCGACCGCGCCACGCGCCTCCTCGGCGTCTGGAGCGACTGGATGCTGCGGTTCGGGAAGTACGCGGGAATTGCGCTTCGTTGAATGTCCGGCTACAAGCGTCTACCGCGCCGCTTGAGCTCGCGCGGGTAGCCATACGTCTCGTCGACGCCGAGGCGCGCGACGAGCTGCGCCGCCGGAACGTTGCGCGAGTTGGCAAGTGCGCTGCGCGTAAGCATCGGCCCGAGGAAGGCGTCGTCGGCGTTGCCGATGCCTCCGGGGCCGCGCTCGATGTCGTCGAGGATCGTCGAGGGCGTGATGACTCCGCGGTCGAGCGCGTGCGCGACGAGGTACAGCTTGAGGAGGCCGCCGGCGAACGGCTCACCGACGTGTAGTCGATGGCGCCGGTGCGCGCCCTGTCGAAGTAGCCGGTCGACCCGCCGCAGATAGAAACTTTGACCTCTTCTGCTTCTTCTGCTGTTCCAATCCTCGACGCAGAGTTGATCGGCGAGGAGCGGGTCGGGATGATTCCCGGCTGGCGTCACACGAGCGGGTTCTCAGTCCTTTCGCGGCAGATCCTTCAAGTAATCATCCAGGTTAGGCGGGCACTGAAAGGACTTGTGGAGCATCGCCTGCACGTTCGTGCCGTCGAGGTGCCAGTCGAGCACCGGGCCGGCTGCATCCACGCTGAAGGCGAGATGCTTGATCCCTGACGGGAAGTTAGTGAGTTGTCCACGATCGTGAGGTGCCGGCGTCATCTTGTTCCCTGGGCCGACAGCGATCGATTTCGGCTGCCCCGTCTGGTTCGCGACGCCGAACCATGCACGCATTCCAGCCGCCGTAGGCTCGACGCACTCGACGAACGGGATCAGTATGTTCCGCTTGCCGCTGACTTCGTCCAAGACATCCTGCTCGGTATAAGCGTTCTCCAAGGCATCAGCGGCTTCCTTGCGAACCATGGGGTCGTTCGCTCGTCGCGAGAGATCGGTCAGGATCGCGACGGATTCGCGGCCTGCCGCAAGAGCTGTAGCTAGATCATGATCATCGACCGATCGGTCCGTCAGCCTGACTAGCTCAAATGCAAGATCGCGGCGAACCGTCTCGCTGACCGGAGAATCCGGCCATCTCTGCAGTGACTGCCTGATGAGAGCAATCTGTTCGTTCAAGTCGGCTACCGTCGGGAGTGCGTACATCGCGTAGGTCGAATCGGGGTACTTCTCCCAGATCTCGGCCGACAGGGAAGGGCTGTACCACCTAGCACAGCCTTGGGAAGGATGCTTCAGAATGGCGAATGCCTTTTCATCCTCCCCTTCGGGCTTGAGCACCCGGAATTGAGCCTCGTTCGACCGAAGCAACCCGTCTCCGTCGCTCGAAAGCACCGCAGCAGGATTCGTTCCAGCAATCAACTGAAACGTGTACTGGCCGGGTTGCTGAAGGCGGCAATCCGCTAGCCAGGGTGCTCTGTACCAGAACGTGAGATCAACAGGCTTGCGCGCTGGAACTTCGATGCGATCTCCCTCCCTCGCGGCAAACATCACCCGCTCGTCTTCAACCCCCGCAAGGAACCGCTGCCCATTAGGCCTGGTAACGAGCAGCGAGACACGGTTCGGAATCGAAGCGGATGTCGCATCTGACGACTCCGCGGTGATCTCGAACTTCACGGGTAATCCCGGCAGTTGCTCGGCTGGCTTGAGCTCGAGTCGGATCACGGGCGCGGCGTGCAGCGATGAGAACGGAACGCATAGGAAAAACAAGAAGACGATTCTGCTCATCAGTGAAAATACCTATTCCTATTGTTTTCTTCACTCTGGGGAACAGGTTCCATGCGTTCCCTGATCGTGATGTACTCGCTGTCGACGGCTCCACCCGGAGCAACAACGTAATGGAAACGCGCGCTGCTCTTCTCGCCATCCGGAATGTCGCCGATGTCGGAGTTCATCACGCAAGCTTCGTTCCCAGTGTACGCGGGAACCGTCGACGGATTCGTGAAGATCTCGTTGCAGTGGTCGTCATCCGATGCTGGAGTGTTGCCCAGGATCGGAGAATACACCTGGTTTACGCGCCACTCGTGCGCTAGTTCATGGGCGAGAATCTTCCCGGGGTGTGCCTTGCCCATGTTCTTCGTGAAGATCCAGCCGTCGTTGAAGCCGTCGGCCACCTTGACGCCACCTCTCAGCCCTGGGTAGTACGATGCTGCGAAGAAGACCTGATGGTTGTCCTCGGCTCTGCGATCAATCCCGCGTCTCGTTGCGCTCCTCATCCATTTCCGCGAGATCCAATCCCTCTCGTTGTGATTTGGAATCTCCTCGAAATAGGGCACGTACCCGTCGTGAGGCAGCGCGAGCGAGGCTGTTGGCGCACCATCCGCCCGAGCGTCGTCTGTCAGCCAAACGGTTTCCACGAAGGCATCTGCAAAGAGAGCTGCAACTCTGGAAAGATCCAAGGTGAAATAGTCGACGGTCCGGTCGTTCCGGAACCACTCCTGCGCCTCCCGATTTCCGTGGACACTCAATTGAGGCAACATGCCTCGAGAAAGAGAGGAGTCCATGCGAAGGAACAAGAAGGGATCCGGGGCCTCGGAGGGAGCCCGAAGGGCGACC
>JAMPYE010000209.1 GCA_023700825.1 Thermoanaerobaculia bacterium
ATGCTGTCGGATGGCGCGGCTTCGGTCTCGTCGAGCGGCACGCTCGCACCTGCGACGCAGCTCGGCTACTACCCGAGCGAGATCGTCCTCCGCCAGGGAGCGACGGCCACCGAGGCCTGGTTTTTTCAGCAGACCGAGAACCCCGGCTATCCACATCTCTTTCGCTCGCTCCTGTTCGACGACGGACGAATCACCACCTCGGAGTTTCCGCTCGCCGACATGCCTACGGGCGAGCTGAGCATCGCTTCGACGGACTCCCGCACCGTCGCGGTGGTCGCCCGCGCCGCGGTGCCATTCGAGACCGACCTCGTCGCATTCGCGGCTTCCTCGACGGACGCCCTCCATGGCTCCACCGGGTTTCCCGTGACGCTCGCGGCACCGGTGCAGAGCGAAGCCCGCACGGTCCGCCGCGGCGAGGAGACGCTCGTCACATGGGTGGAGCGAACGGGCGACTCGCCGGGAGGAAAGGTTAGGGCAACGCTGCTCGACCGTGACGGGAGACCGCGCGAGGCTCCTCCAATCGACCTCTTCCCGACGGCGGCCTACGCCATCGCGACCGACGGCGTCGAGTATCTCGTCGCGAAGGACTCCCTCGGCAAGATTCGCGTGCGGCGCCTTCGCTCCGACCTGACGTGGCGCGACCCGGATTGGACGACGGTCGTCTCGAGCGGCTGCAACCTCCTGCGCGACGACGCCGTCGCGTGGGACGGCAACGGCTGGTGGATCGGTTGGTCGTCGTGCGGCGAGGGTGGCGATCCGATCGTTCAGCGATTGGATCGGGATCTCCAGCCGTTGACCAGCCCTGTCGCCATCGAGTCGGAAGAGGCTCCCAGCGAGGTTCGTATCGTCCCGCTCGGCGGCGCGATCGTCGTCCTGTGGCTGGGCGACGTTCCACCATGCCAGATCTGCACATGCGCCCCGCCACTGATGTCGCTCTTCGGCGCCCGGGTGAGCACCGAAGGAGTGGTGCTCACTCCCTCCACGCGAATCGTCGAAGACGTCGAATACGCCAGTCTCGACATCGCGTCGAACGGATCGGAGATCCTCGCGATGTGGACCGGCGGCTTCCTGAGCGGCACACGAATCCGAAGCGACCTGTCGACTCCCGACGTGACGACCGACCAGTACGGCAGGCACGGCGCCGTTCTCGAGGAGAAGTACTCCGATACGCTCGACATCGCCTGGGACGGTGAGGCGTGGGTCGCGGTGTCGAATGCGCTCGCGTACGACGGCACGTATCACCGAACGTTCACGTTTCGCCGCTTCGTAACGTCGGGTGACCTCGCCGCGGCGTGGAACGGCGCAGACCAGCGTCAGCTAGACACAAGCGTCAGATCGGGACGCGCCACCGTTTCCGCGGCACCCGGCGGCCCGACGATCCTGCTTCACGAACTCGCGAACGAGTCCACCACCGGCGTGCTCCGCTACTTCTTGCGAAACCTCACCGACGCCCCTCGGTCGCGCGGAGTGCGGCGATGAGTTGCAACGCCTTCCTTACGTACGACGGGTGAGCGTGGCTCGCAAGCTCCTCGGGCGCTAGCCAAAGCCACTCGCCCGGCGCGTCGGCGACTGCCTTCGCGCCCGGCGCGGGGCAATGGACCTCGAAGGTGATCCGCCGGCTCGTGATCGAATGCTTCACCGTGCCGACGACGGGCCCGGGCTTCGAGATCTTCAGCGGGTGCGGATAGAGCGCGTCACTGCCGTGGGGGAGGTGCAGCATGTCGTGCATCAGCTTGCCCTCTCCACGACGGAATAGGACCCGGCCGGACTTGTCGGTGAAGACGTAGAGCGGGATCGCCACATCGACCGGGCGTTTCGTCGCGACACGAACGGGGAACTCCTCGACGCGGTTCGCCTCGAACGCACGACAGTATGCGGTGAGCGGGCACCCGTCGCACGCGGGATTCTGCGGCGTGCAGACGCGCGCGCCGAGCTCCATGAGCCCCTGGTTGAAATCGCGCGGCCGCCTCGCAGCGCCCACCAGCGCCTCCGCCAGTTCCCACGCTCGTTTCTCGAGCGCCCCGCTCTTGAGCGGCGCGTCGATCATGTCGAGCCGCGCGACCACGCGCGCCACGTTGCCGTCGACGATCGCGGCAGGCAGACCGAACGCGATCGACCCGATGGAGCCGGCGGTGTAGCGCCCGACGCCCGGGATCGACCGGAGAGCCTCGACCGCGGCGGGAAGCTCACCCCCAAATCGTGACATCACCTCGCACGCCCCGCGGTGCAGCATCCGTGCCCTGCGGTAGTAGCCGAGCCCCGACCACGCCGCCACGACGTCGGCCTCCGAAGCGCGCGCCATCGATTCGATCGTGGGGAACCGCGCGACGAGCTCCGGGAAGCGCGCGACGACGACATCCATCCGCGTCTGCTGCGCCATCACCTCGGAGACCCAGACGTGCCACGGCTCGTAGGCTTCGCGCCACGGAAGCGGTCGCTTGTTCGCGCGGAACCAGCGCTCGACGAGCGACGCGATCGCACGCCACTGGTCGGATCCGCGAGAAACACGCGTCTGCTTTGACCTCTGACCTTTGGCCTCTGGCCTGCCCGTCACGGCTTCGGCTCGACCAGATCGTTCCAGATCTCGCTTACGCTGCGGTTGTCGCCCCTGGCGTAGCGTGCGTCGATCTCGTCGAGGTACCAGGTCGTCTCGCGCGGATGCAGGCGGCCGGTGCCCCCTTTCGCTTCACGCGCGGCTTCGTGCCCACGCATCGACTCGACGACGAGCGTCTTGTCCTGCGGAGACATGGCTTTCCACTGCTCGGCGCTGATCTCGGGGCGCCCGCAGGCGGCGAGAAGCGCGAGGACGGCGAGTACGATCAGAAGTCTGTGCCTCATTGAGGCGAGAGTATCTGCCCCGCGCTCCCAACGCGCAAGCCCGAGGACCGGCTCGCGGTTTGCGGCACATCGTCGATTCTGCCAAGATTGCCGCATCGGAGGATCCAGGGTGCCAGGCGACGATTGGAGCGAGCGGGAGATCGACCGCGGCGCGGCGCTCGACCGCGAAGTGGACCGGTTGCGAGGCGTCTACCGCGACCACGCAGAGACCCTCTCGAAGCTGGCCGCGAGCGCGCCCTCCAAGCAGCTCGCGCGCCGCTACCAGGAGATGATCGCCGAGATCAACAAGGCGATCGTCGGCCTCGACGAGGTCGACCTCGACGTCATTACGCGCAAGAGCAGCGAGCTCCCCGCGCAGTTGCCCGAGAGCGAGCGGCCGACGCGGGAGAAGCCTCTCCCCGCTCCCGGAGTCCCGATCATCACCCCGCAGAAGCCCGCGAACGACGAGCGGCCCATTCTCTCGAGCTACACCGTCGCCGCGACCACCGCCGAGAGCGAAGACCGCACGCTGCTCCGCATCGTCATGATCGTCGGCCTCGCGGTCGTCATGATCGGCGTGCTCGCGCTGTTCGTCTGGAAGTTCTCCGGCGAGCGAGCCGCGCCGGCCGAGCCAGTGGCGCCGACTGCGGTCACGCCGTCTCCGGCTGCGGAAGAGCCGGTCACCCCAGTCCCCGAGCCGAAAACCGGCCCGGTGTCGTCGCTCACGATCAGCCCCCAGCAGCAGTACTTCGGCACGATCGCGAAAGGAACGAGCGCCGTCCGCACCTTCGAGCTCGTCAACCGCGGCAAGAAGGCGGTGACCCTCGAGATCGCGCGCTCCCGCTGTCGCTGTCTCTGGTACGACCCTCCGGCGACGTTGCCGGCGGGAGGCCGCGGCACGCTCACCGTCCGCGTCGACGGCGCCAAAGCTCCGGAGGGCCTGCTCACTGAGTCGATCGAGATCTCGGTGAAGGGGACGACCGACGTCGTGGCCGTGTTCGAGGTCACCGCAGAAGTGAAGTGAGCGGTGCGCCCTGTAGAATTGCCGCCGCGATGAAGATCCGAATCACGAACCGCTGTCCCGACATCGAGCCTCCCTCGCGTGCAACCCCGCACGCCGCGGGCTTCGACCTCCGTGCCGCCGTCGACGCGCCGCTCCTTCTCGCCCCCGGCCGCCGCGCCCTGGTTCCGACCGGGATCTCGATCGAGATCCCACCCGGTTTCGAGGGGCAGGTCCGCGCGCGCAGCGGGCTCGCCATCAAGCACGGCATCGCGCTGGTCAACGCCCCCGGAACGATCGACGCCGACTATCGCGGCGAGATCGGCGTGATCCTCGTGAACCTGGGAGAAGAGCCCTTCACGATCTCGCGAGGCGACCGGATCGCCCAGCTCGTCATCGCCGCCCTGGCGCCCTGCGAGCTCGAAGTCGCCGCCGAGCTCGCCCCCACGGCGCGGGGAGAAGGCGGCTTCGGGAGCACGGGGACCTGATCCGTTTGGCCTTTCGCCTATCGCCTTCTATACTCCTCCCCGATGACCGCCACGGCCGCGCTTCCGGAAGCGCAGAGCTTCTCCGATCTGAAGGGACGCCTCCTCGACGAGGTGATGCGACAGTTCCGCGCCACGCGCAACGACATCCTCCGCTACGGCGTGTGGAACGCCCGGAACATGTCGGACGAGGAATTCAACCGGACCGACGACCGCAAGCTCCTCGGCTACTTCCGCCAGGACCTGCTCGAGACCCGCTTCGTCCACCGCGGCAATCGCGTGGACCTGATCCAGCTCTGGATGTGGTTCGACGACCAGATGTCGGGCCGGTTGCCGCTGAGCATCAACGGCGAGGACGTCTACATCCTCATCCAGGACAAGGACCTCGAAAAGCTGCGGAAGAGGATCTCCGAGCTCGAGAGCTTCATGGCGATGCTCCGCGCGGGTGATCTCGACGCGTTCACGCGCGTGAAATACAAGCTTCGCCGCACGGTGCTGCGGCTGACGTACGACATTCACCACCTCAACAAGAGACTCGACAAATATCGAAAGAACGTGGGATTCGTCCCGCGCCACGACGAGGCTGCTCACGACGAGCCGCACCCGCCGGCGGGCGCCGAGGAGCCGGAAGCCCAGGAGGGTCATGATGACGCTGGCTCGTAAACTGATGCTCGCCGCCGCCGCGGCCGGAACGATCTTCGCCGTCGGATGTCAGAAGGAAGCCGCGCAGTCCGCGTCGTCCGCTGCGGTCGACGCTCCCGGCCAGGGAATCTACTTCCAGCAGTGCGCCATCTGCCACGGCCGCGCCGGCAAAGGCGACACGATGATCGCCGCGAACTACCCGTGGGCGAACCTCGCCGACACGAAGTACGGCCACGGCTCGACTCGCGAAGAGATCATCAGGAACATCACCGACGGAGTCCCGCAGACCCCGATGCGCGGCTTCAAGGGCGCGCTCAGCGACGAGGAGATCGGCCAGATCGCCGACTACATCATCGCGATGGGCAAGCAGGGATCGTAGTACGACGCGAAACGCGGAACGAGCGACGAGACGGGAATCGCTCAACGCGAGCCGCATTTCACGTTCCGCGTTTCGCGTTCACCGCGCGACCTTCACCTTCGTCGTTCTTCCCTCGGTCACTGTCACGGGCCAGCTCTTCGCCACGTTGCCTGACCCGTCGAGCAACGCGAGGGTGTAAGAGCCGGGCGCGATGTTGCGAAGGGTCGTGATTCCCGGGTCGATCCGGAACGACGGCTGGCGCATCCAGAACCCGCGCTGATAGTCGCTGCCGTTCGCGTCGATCAGGCGTCCCGTCGACGCTTCGCTGCCATCGAACTCGACGTCGATCGTGCCGCCCGGCGTGAGGCCGAGCGCGGTGCTCGCCGACGGCGCGGTCACGCCGCTCGTCGCCGGCGCGTAACCCTCGGCGAAGACGGTAAGCCGGTACGTGCCCGGTGCGAGCGAGATCTTCGAGCCTTCGCTCGAGGCCGCCACGCCTCCTTCGTAGGCCGTCCGTCCGAGGGGGTCGGTAACGCGGACCGAGCCGGCCAACGCCGTACCGCTCCGCGCATCGACCAGGCGCAGGCGAATTCCGTCGTTCTTCGCAATCGCGAAGTCGACCCCGTCCGCACCGCTTTCGCTCACCGCGACGTCGCGCACGTCCTGCCCGTAACTCTCCTTCTCCGCGCGGGCCGTGTAGCTTCCGGGCACGATGTTGTCGACGACGAAGCTGCCGGACGCGTCGCTCTCGGCAACGCGCCTCGTGATCATCCCCGACGACTCCCCGCTCTTCGGCTCGAACGAGATCCGCGCCCCGGCGATGCCACTCCCCGAGTCGGAGTCGGTCACCCTGCCGCGAAGCGTCGCCGTGACGATGTCGATATCGATCGACGCCGAGCCGCTGACCTGCCGCGTCTCGTTGTGCGCGCTCATCCGCGTCGCATCGAAGACCGTGACCTCGTACTCGCCGTCGGCGAGACCGCGCACCTCGTACTTGCCAGACGCGTCGGTCGTCGCGGTCCCGCGGGTCTGCAAAGCCGGACTCGTCGGATTGAAGCGCACCGACGCCCCCTCGAGCGAGGCGTGGTTGAGCCTCACGAGGCCGCTTACGACGCGGTCGTTGCGGAATTCGAGGTCGACCATCGCCTCGCCGCCGGCGGAGAGCTCGACAGTCTTGGCCTCCGTCGACTGGAAACTTCCCGCGAATCCGGCGCCCTTCGTCGCCACGACTCGCACCGTTCCCGTGGGAGCTCCCTCGATCGTGAACGCGCCCGTCGAGTCGGGCGTCGCACCCGAATCCGCGGATGCCGTCCTCGCGCTCACGCGCACCTGCGAGTACTCCGATGACTGCAGCCCCGTCACGCGACCGGTAATCCGCCCTCCCTGGCCTAACATCAGACGGAGGTTGGCAGCGGTCGCCACGTCGACGTCGTTCAGCTCGGCGTCAACCCAGCCTCGCTTGCCCGCTACGATCGACACGCGCCCCTCGGACACTCCCTCGATGCGGAAGGCGCCATTCGCATCGGTCGTCACCTGCTGGAATCCCGAAGTCGCGGACTCCATCTGGACCGTCGCGCCCGGCACCGGCGAGCCTTCTTCGGTCACCACGACTCCGGCGACGG
Source organism: Thermoanaerobaculia bacterium (assembly GCA_023700825.1). Lineage (GTDB taxonomy): Bacteria > Acidobacteriota > Thermoanaerobaculia > Gp7-AA8 > Gp7-AA8 > JACPDH01. The sequence goes on from JAMPYE010000209.1 coordinate 6,925, forward strand.
TCGCGCCGCGACCGAGCTGCACGTCGATCTTCATCTCGCGGCCCGAGACGGTCACCGACTTCGTCGTAGGCGGGTAACCGTCCTTGCTGAAGACGATCGACTTCTCTCCCGACTCCATCGCCTCGAGCTGGTAATTGCCCTCCGCGTCGGTCACTGCGAAGCCACCTCCCGTTCCGGGCCCGCCCCCAGGTCCCCCCTGCCGTTGCTGCCGCACGCTCACCGAGGCGAGAGCCTTCCCGTCAGGCCCGGTCACGCGACCCAGGA
>JAMPYE010000210.1 GCA_023700825.1 Thermoanaerobaculia bacterium
GGCTGGACCACGCGAGTCACGCCTGTGCCGGCATGGCAGACATGTGGACGAGCCCCCACCCGTGGCCGTCGAGGTCGACGAAACTGTGCGTGTACATGAATCCGAAATCTTCCGGCTTGTCGTAGGTCGTTCCGCCCGCGGCGATTGCCTTTGCGACGAGCTCATCCACCTGCTCGCGGCTCCCGCAACCGAGAGTGAGCAGCACTTCGACCGCTTCGCTCGTATCGCAAACGGCTTTGGGCGTGAAGTCACGAAACCTGGAGTGCGAGAGCAGCATGACGGTAATCGTGTCGCTGACGCTGATGCACGCGCCATTCGGGTCTGTGAACTCGGGATTGTGCGAAAAGCCGAGTGCGGTGAAGAAGGCCAGCGACTTCCCGGGGTCGGCGACCGGCAGGTTGATGAAGATCTGCTTGACCACTGATTCCTCCCGTTCGTCGCAGCTGACGGTGACGCCCGCTGCGGCGTAAGGCCTGGCAGTCGGCGGCTCCGGCGAGCTTTGCTGATGTTACAACCCACGGACGTCGTCAGACGCGCCGGGATCGGCTGCGGCGCCGGTGTCGGACGCCGCGTCTTCCGTTCTCAACCGTTACGTCCCATGGGATTCTCTCGCGAGCTCTGTTGCGCGAGCTGTTGTGCGAGCGCGATGAGAATCCCCTCGGGACCCCGGATGTAGCAGAGGCGATACATGTTTTCGTACCGGACCACTTCGCCGACGAGCTTCGCGCCGCGCTTTTCGAGTCGGACGAGCGTATCGTCGATGTCCTCGACGGCGAACATGACGCGCAGGTAGCCGAGAGCGTTGACCGGGGCGACGCGGTGATCGGCCACCACGGGCGGCGCGAGGAAGCGGGACAGCTCGAGCCGGCTGTGACCGTCGGGCGTGCGCATCATCGCAATCTCGACGCGCATGCCGCGCAACCCGGTGACGCCATCTGCCCAGTCTCCTTCAACCGTGGCACGCCCCTCGAGATCGAGGCCGAGCTCGGTGAAGAACTCGATGGCTGCATCGAGGTCTTCCACCACGATGCCGACGTTGTCCATGCGCATGACCGTCACGATGTCTCCCTTGCGCCTGCCGCCCGGAGCTCTCCGGTACGGGCACGGACATTCTAGCAGGTTGCAGCGGATGGTCCGCGCGTCCTGATGCGGCGGAGCGACCAGTTAGGCGCACGCCCGCAAGGCGCTTCGTGGGCTATCCAGCCTCTCGCACACGCCTGCGGCGGAACAGACAGATGAACGTCGCGATCTGGACGATCGAGACGATGGCGAACGACCCGTAATCGAAATGCAGGTTCTCGTAGAACGAGCGGGCGCCGGGGTCGGTGAAAAGCGCGGGACTCGCGCCGAGCAGCGTGAGGACCGCCACGAGGAAGCCTCCGTACGCGAGACAGGCCAGCGCCAGCCACGCAACGGCCTGAAGGCGTCGCTCATACGGAAACGTGAAATACCCCGGTATCCCGAAGATGACGGCGGCACCGACGCCAAACTTGACGAAACCCATGGCGTTTCCCGGTGATGCGGCGGTCAAGAGCATTCCGACGATCAGCACGGGCGTGACGAATATGGCAAAGCCCCCGAACAGCAGAACACCGAACAAGAATCTCATGAATACCCGACAGTCCCTTCAGCGCCTAACGCCTGGATATCAGCCGGCCCGACGCGCATTCGTGATGATACAACTTGCGGATACCGTGACGCGCGACGCGATCGGCTGCAACGACCGCGCAGCTGGCGAGAGACCGCAGGGAGAGTAGACGGCTTCCCGACGGAAACCGTATCTGTCGTCATGCCACGGGTTGCTCTGATCGCTGCGACGCTCCTGCTGCTTGCCTGCAACCGTGATTCACCGACGGCTCCCATGGGTCCTGCGCCCTGCCAGGGGATTTCTCTCGGCGGAACCGCGCGGGTCGCCGGTCTGGTTACCCTCTCCAGTCTGCCCGTGCGGGGTGCCGTCGTCACGATTGGCGCCCGTTCCGCGACGACGCAGGAGAGCGGCGAATTCTCCATCGGTGACGTCCCCGGCGGGTTGCAGTCGTTTCACGTGCAGGCCGAGCCGAGCGCCTCGGCGAGCGGCGAGATGCTCGTCCTGCGCGGACACAACGACGTCCGGATTGCGACGGCGCGACAAGACCAGGGCAATGAAGGCACGCTTTCGGGACGGACGATTGATGGTTGCAGCGGAGATCCACTCGCCGGCGTGACCGTGAAGTTCCCTTCAACGGCAATCGAGGTTACATCCGGACCCGATGGCAACTTCCAGTTTGGCAACCTGTGCTGCAGCACTCTCGGAGAAGTTTCAGCCAGCAAGCCGGGATACCGGACCAGCCGAGCTTCCGTTGGACGGGCCTACGGTCGAGGGCTGTGGCTGGATCTGGTGCTGATGCCGGAGTGACTCGTCGATGGAGAGCTCCCATTGTTGCTCATCCTCGACGCACTCTCGCCGCTCACGGCGCAAGCTCGAGAGGACTCTCCGCAGGACGCACCTGCGCCCCTGACGGCGGCGGTGCGCACACGAAATTCCAACAGGTCACGATGCATGGTGTTGCGCGTAGGCGTCCGGTTGAGCGCGCTGTTAGGCGGACGCGTATCCGCCACCGTTGCTGTGCGTTTGGTCGCTGGTGCCATACATTCTGGTCCGGTCCTCGGCGGCCAGTCTGTACGGCTATCTCGCAATGCCACGAATCGCTCGTACGCGCCGATTGTCGAAGTCCCACAGATAGACGTTCCCGCTCCGGTCGATCGCCAGCGCCTGGATGGTTCGCGTTTTCGCCGCCGTGGCCGGCCCGCCATCGCCTGTGAAGCCGAATTCGGGGCTGATCGTCCCGATTGTGGTCGTGCTGTTCTTTCCGTCGATCCGCAGGATCGCCCCGCCGAAACAGTAGGCGTAGACTCGGCCACTCGAATCCGATGTCAGCGGCCCGCCCTGACACCGGTTCGCCACGACGGTGTCGATGATCCCGTTCCGGTCGATCATGCGAACGCCACCGACGTCCGAGACGTACAGGTTGCCTGCCCCGTCGAGCGCGAGATGGATGGGCGCGCGCAGCTGCGCATCAACCGCCGGCCCTCCGTCTCCCGTCGATGGGTTTTCGATCTGCACATTCGGCAGATGAATGGGCGCCCTGCCGGCGAATGTCGTGATGATGCCGCTCTGTGCATCGATGCGGCGTATACAGTGGTTGTACTTGTCAGCAACGAACAGATTGCCCGCCCCATCGATCACGATGCCTGCCGGATTGTCGAGGTTCGCTGCAGACGCAGGCCCCCCGTCTCCGCTGTAACCATACTCGTTGCCGGCCAGGCGTGTGTACGTCCCCTCCGGGGAGATACGGCCTACATCGTAGGGCCCAGTGATGTAGATGTCTCCATTCGGTGCAGCGGCGACTCCTCGTGTACCGAAACCGCCAAGCGTGAGGAGAGTTCCGTCACGGTTCAACCTCTGAAGCCGGCTGTAGGTTCCGATGAGAAGCTCATCTCTCGAGTTCAACGCGAAGGGCACCTCGTCGCCGCCGGCGGTGCCGAGCTCCGCCGCAATGGCAGGTCCATTCTCGCCGATCACCGCGGGCCCGATGCCCGCAATGGTCGAGAGTGTGCCGGTGGCGAGATCGATCGAACGAATTCGATTGACGGATCTCTCGCCGAACAGCAGGCGGTTGTGAACGGCGTCGACCTCCATCTTTTCAACCATGGAAAGTCGTCCGCTGCGAACACCGTCTTCCGAAAAGCCAGGCGTCAGCTCGCCAAACACCGTGGTGACGCGTCCGTCGGTTCCGACGCGTCGGATGCGGCTGCCGTCACCGAAATAGATCGAGCCGTCGGGGCTGATTGCGATCCCGTTTACGGGTCCGCGAATCGCTGTTTCCGTCGCCATCGCGCCCTCATCGGTCTGCGTTCCGCCGCCAAGGATGGTGGTGATCACGCCCGTGGTCGCGTCGATTCGCCGTACTCGGCGGTTATGCGCATCCGCGAGGAAGAGGTTTCCCTCGGCGTCGATCCTCAATGTGCCGCCGTCGCCGTTCGGACCGATGTCGAACGAGGCAAGAGTTGCCGGACCGCCGTCACCGGAGAATCCACGCGTGCCGTTTCCGGCGATCGTAGTGATGACGCCGTCGGGGCTCACCCGTCGGACGCGATAATTGAAGGCGTCAAGAATGAACATGTTGCCGCGGCGATCGAACGCAACCTGATTCGGTTGATCGAGCCGCGCCGCGGTCGCCGGACCGCCGTCTCCGGCGAAGGAACCTTGATACGTGATGGGACCCGAGCCGGCTACGGTCGTGATGACTCCCGTCGCGCGATCGATTCGACGGATTCGGTGCTGGAAGAGTGTGGCGAGATAAACAGCGCCATCCGGGCCGATCGTGATGCCTCGTCCATCTGCCGTCGTTTCGGTCGCCGGCCCTCCGTCGCCGATCTCCCCATCAGCAACTTGCTGAGGCGAGAGCACCATTCCGGTGCCGGCGAGTCGCGTGCAGGTTCCGTCGGGCGCGATCCTTCGCACCACGAGCCGGTCCGGTTCGAGGACCAGCACACTGCCGTCCGTATCCACCACGAGGTCGAACCCGGCCACATCAAACGGAACGCTCTTCGCCGGCGCACCCTCTCCGAGATAAAGACCGATGCCTGCCACGGTCGTGATCTCACCATCCGAGATCGAGTCGAGCGAAGGCGGAACATAGAGGAACTGGGTTGATGCAATGCGCCCGTGATTCACGACACGCACCGCCGCATAGCCATTCGCGTGTGGCGGCGCCACCGCGAGGAGCTCGCTTGCTGAAACCAGGGTGACCGAGGCGGCCGGTTGATTATCGAATGCGACCCGCAGGTCGGAAGCAAAGAACCCGGATCCTCGGATCGTGACCGTCGATCCTCCTGCGATCGGTCCGCTGTTCGGGTCAATCGTGCTGACGATCAGTGGCGGTCTCGGAACTCGCACCGGACGTCGTCGCGGCCCTGCCTCGGCGAGGAACACGACCGACAGAATGAATACGGAAACGATTGCACATCGCTGCATGAGCGATTCCTCGTGGCTCGGTACGAGAATTATACAAACCCGGCCAGGAGGGACGGAAGCGAAGACTCTGCTGCAAGATGTTGGTGCGATCTCATGCGGCCCGACGGCCGGCGCTCACCGGCAACCGCGCGCACGGGAAAGTCCAGCAGGCTGCGGCGCATTGTGGCGCGCCTGGTTGTCCGGTTCAGCGGCTTAGTTGGCCGCCGGTTGTGAATATATCCGTTCTGATATATGTCGTGATCGATGGAGAAGCCGCTCGTTTGGCTCCACAGAGAGGTCAAGACGCCACCGTTCTAAAGAGAAGCACGGCTCGAGGCTGGGTTCCTGCTTCGACGGTTGAAGCGGGGAGAGGTGCTCTCCCTGCCCGTCTCGAGGCCGATGCCGACGATAGGGCGTGGCTGCCACGAGCTCCGGGTGAATGACGCCCGGAAGAGCTGGCGGTTCGTGTACGCCGTGGAGCATGACGCGATCGTTCTTCTTGGGGTGTTCGAGAAGAAGACGGAGAAGACGCCGCAACAAGTGATCGATTCTTGCCGCGAACGCCCGATGCGGTTTCGACGAACCTGGCGCGAAGAGGAGAGCCGATGAAAGCTAGCAAGCGAACCGCGCTGGAGACGGCTGGATGGACCGTTGGCTCTGCCGACGCCTTTCTTGAGCTTTCCGCGGATGAACGCGCATTCGTAGAAGTGAAACTCGCCCTGGCTGAGGCGCTGAAACTACGGCGAGAGCGAAGAAAGCTGACGCAGGCTCAGGTCGCAAAGCTGCTCGGTTCCAGTCAACCACGCGTTGCGATGATGGAAGCTGCCGACAAGTCCGTGAGCGTCGACCTGCTCGTTCGATCGCTGCTCGCGATTGGCGCGACGCGGAAAGATCTCGCTAAGGTGCTCGCGAGCAACCGCTGACCTCGGGCGCCTAACGCTGCGGTTCACCGGCCGCAGCGCGCACGAGCTATCTTATCAGCCTTCGAAACGGATATTGAAAGCACGCTCCCTCCTTCTTTACCTTTGGAATCGCCAAACACCAAAGAACGAAGGAAAGGAGCGGCTGCCATGAAACAACAGGCAATTCAGTATCTCGCGTTCGACGTCCACCAGGCAACGTGTGTAGCGAGTTTGCGAGCCGAGGGCGGAGCAGTCGTGATGCGCTCGACGATCAAGACCGAGGCGAAGGCGATCGTGCAGTTTGTAAAGGCGTGCGGGCCTCGTGTGCAGGTGGCGTTCGAGGAAGGAGCGCAGGCGCAGTGGCTGCACGACATGTTGCTGCCGCACGCGGAGCGCGTGGTCGTCTGTACGCGACGTGGCGCGAACCCGGTGGCGAACAAGAACGACGCGCTCGACGCGGATCAGCTCTCGGAGGAGCTTCGAACCGGGAAGCTGCGCGAGGTGGATCACCGAGGGATGGGCGTGCAGACGCTCAAGGAGTTGGTGCAGAGCTACGTGGCGCTGGTGAGCGATGCGACGCGAGTGATGCAGCGACTCAAAGCGCTCTACCGCGGGCGCGCGATCGCGGTGAAGGGGAGCGCGGTGTACGGGCGGCGTGAGCGCAAAGCGTGGCTCGACAAGCTGCGGGGCGGGGCGCGGGTGCGCGCCGCGGCATTGTTTCGACAACTGGACCTTCTACTCGAGCTGCGCGGGCCCGCGAAGGGAGCGATGATCACGGAGGCGCGCCGTCAACCGGGATGGAAAGTATTGCGCTCGATCCCGTACCTGGGCGAGGTCCGTGTCGCGGAGCTGCTTGCGATCATAACAACGCCGCACCGGTTCCGGACGAAGCGAAACCTTTGGCCGTATGCGGGGCTCGCGGTGGTGACGCGGTCCAGCGCGGACAAGGAGTTCGTCGACGGGAAACTGCGCAAGAAAAAACGGGCACCGATCACGCGAGGGTTGAACCGGAACCACAACCCGCTGCTCAAGGCGGTCCTCAAGGGTGCGGCGAACGCAGCGACGCTCAGGCCGGGACCGCTGCGCGACTGGTACGAGGCATGTCTCAAGCGTGGGGTTCGCGAGGAACTGGCGAAGGTGTCTCTGGCGCGAAAGATCGCGTCGATTGTCTTACGACTCTGGAAGAAAGGAGAGCTCTGGGATCCGGACAAGCTGACGATCCAGGCGACATGACGCACCCGGAGGAGCGGGCACGGTAGCGAC
>JAMPYE010000211.1 GCA_023700825.1 Thermoanaerobaculia bacterium
CCCCGACGCGGTTCTGCGCTGCTGGATTCTGCCGGGCTAGACCATCGATCGAATCGCTTCCTCGATCTTCTCCGGGGTCGGGACGATGCCCTCGACGAGCATTCCCTCGGCCCACTGGAAGTCGCCCTTCATGAACGTCATCGCGACCTGGTAGCTGTAGTCGTCGTGGTTGTGGAAGAGCGTCCTGAAATTGTTCTCGATGCGCAGCCGCGCCTCGCGACAGAAGTGGTCGGCGAGATCGTAGGCGTTCGCGGTGTCGACGCCCTTCTTCGCGAGGTGCTGCGCGTAGGTGATCGCGGCCGACATCGCGAACAGGTCGGTGCCGATGTCGACGATGCGGAACAGCGTGCGCTGCTTCCGTTCGAGCTTCGCCTGGAAGCGCGTCATCGCGTGGAAGATCGCGCGGGCGAGCCGGCGTGACGCGCGCTCGGCGAAGCGAAGGTGCTTGCCCAGCTTCCCGAAATCGCCGAACTTCCCTCGTCCCTTCGGGATGAGGAGCGTGGGATACCAGGCCGCGTAATGAAGCCCGGCGCGAGTCAGCGCGGGAAGCAACTCGCCGAGCGTCGCATCCGGCTTCAGGATGATGCCGGCGCGCTTCATGTGCGGGTCGACCGCCTCGCGCGCGATGAACAGGTGCTGGATCTCCGACGTTCCTTCGAAGATCCGGTTAATGCGCATGTCGCGCATGATCCGCTCGACTGGCCACGGCTTCTCGCCGCGCGCTTCCAGTGAGGCGGAGGTCTCGTAACCGCGTCCGCCGCGGATCTGGACGAGCTTGTCGACGATCTGCCAGGCGACCTCGGTGTTGAACAACTTCGCCATTGCTGCTTCGAGGCGGAGGTCGACCTTGCCGGCGTCGGATAGCCCGGACGTGAGCCAGGCGATCGCCTCCTGAGCGAAGGTGTGCGACGCCATCCAGGCGAGCTCGACGGCGATCGCCTCGTGCTTGCCGATCGGCAGTCCCCACTGCACGCGCTCGTTCGCCCAGTCGCGCGCGATCTGCAGCATGCGGCGTGAGCCCGCGGCGCAGCCGGCGGGTATCGTCAGCCGGCCGGTGTTCAGTGTGATGAGCGCGAGCTTGAGGCCGAGTCCCTCGCCCCATACCAGGTTCTCGTTAGGGACAAATACGTCTTTGAAGCTGATCAGCGCGTTGCCGATCCCGCGAAGGCCCATGAACTGGCAGCGGTGTTCGACCTTCACTCCCGGCGAGTTCGTCTCGACGACGAACGCCGTGATCTGTTTCTTCTCCTTGCCGCCTACGACCTTCGGCGGAGTCTGCGCCATGACGACGAGCAGTTCGGCCCGCGTACCGTTCGTGCACCAGAGCTTGAGGCCGTTGAGGATCCAGCCCTTTCCGTCGGGTGACGGCCTCGCCGTCGTCTTCATCTTCGCGGGATCGGATCCGACGCCTGGTTCGGTTAGGGCAAATGCCGAAATCGCGCCGGCCGCGAGCCGCGGCAGCCATTTCTTCTTCTGCTCGGCCGTTCCGAAGAGCTTCAGCGGCTGAGGGACGCCGATCGACTGGTGCGCGGAGACCCACGCGACGGTCGATCCGCACCAGGTCGCGATGAGCGCGATCGCGCGGTTGTAGTTCACCGCGGAGAAGCCCATGCCGCCGTACTCGACCGGGATCTTCATCCCGAACGCGCCGAGCGCCTTGAGCCCTTCGAGCACCTCCTGCGGATACTCGGCGTCGCGATCGATCTTCTCCGCGTCGACGTTCTCCGAGAGGAAGCGCTCGAGCTTTGCGAGAAACGCGTCGCCCGCGTTCTTGTCGTCCACCCCCTGCTCCGGAAACGGATGGATCAGGTCGAGCCTGTAATTGCCAAGGAAGAGATCACCGACGAACGACGGCTTCTCCCACTCGGTCTCGCGGCTCGCCTCGGCGACTTCCATCGCCTCTTCGGCGCCTCTCGTCTTCTGTTCCGGTTTCATCGGGTGCTCCTCGTCGCGGTGGGGGACAGATACAGCTCCAGCGGATACAACTTCGCCGACGCTCGTTGTTCGGATATGAAAATTATGAATGACCATTCATTCATGTGTCAACTCCCGCGGTTTTTGGGCGGTTTCGAAAGGGTCTGAATCCGATCTGCTAAGCTTCAGGCGCCCGGTGAAGCCAATGCCGGGCGTTCCATCCGGGGAGGCGCCATGACGAAGACGCACCACAGCGGCCAGCGCGAGCTCGAGACGGCGCTGCTCGCGGAGGGGGGGCCGCTCGCGGCGCCCAGGCCGACGGTCGATCGCGAGAAGTTGCAGCAGCATCTCGGAGAGGTGCTGCGCCTGCTGCACGTCGACCTCGAGAACGAGAACCTGCGCGAGACACCGAGGCGATGGGCGCAGTCGCTCATCACGCTCACCAGCGGCTACGACTACACCGACGTCGCGAAGCTGAGCACCGTGTTCCGCCAGGCGTGCGAGAGCACCGACGACGCGTGCCAGAACCTCGTGGTTCTGGGCGGGACCTACAAGACGCTCTGCGCGCACCACATCCTCCCGTTCTTCGGCAAGTTCATCGTTGGCTACATTCCCAACAAGCACATCATTGGAGCCTCGAAGATCCCGCGAATCGTCGAAGTGCACATGCGGAAGCTGCAGTCGCAGGAGCATCTCGCGCACGACGTGGCAGACACGATCGAGGCGATTCTCGACCCGCTCGGGCTTGCCGTCTGGATGGGAGGGCGTCACCTTTGCATGGTGATGCGCGGGGTCGAGCAGGAGTCGTCGTTCATGGAGACCAACGTTCTTCGCGGCGCGTTCCTGCGTGACGAGAAGACGCGGCATGAGTTCATGTCGATCGTTACGCGGCGCGGAGAGCAGTCGTAGGTTCTGCGATGACGGCGAGCACCTTCGGTCGCGAGCGGCCGGCCGAGCGGATGATCGGTGTCGAGGAGGCGCAGCAGCGCGTGCTCGACGCGGTCGGGCGCCTCGACGCGGAACGCGTACCGCTCGGGGCTGCGCTCGGACGCGTGCTGCGCGAAGACGTCATCGCGCCGCGCGACGTTCCTGGGGCCGACAACAGCGCGATGGATGGCTACGCGCTGTGCGCGAGCGACGTCGAACACGCGTCGGACGACGCGCCGGTGGTGCTTCGCGTCGCGGGGGACCTGCCTGCAGGCGCCGTGACTGAGGGAACGGTCGAGCCGGGCACGGCGATGCGTATCATGACGGGCGCGCCGGTTCCGCGCGGAGCCGACTGCGTGGCTCAGGTCGAGATCACCGACGGCGGCAACGCCGAGGTTCGCGTCTTTCGACCGCTGACCCCTGGGACGAACATCCGGCGGCGCGCCGAGGACATGCGCGAGGGAGAGATCGTCCTGCATACTGGCGCGCGAATCGGACCGGGAGAACTCGGCGTCGCGGCGTCGGCGCAGAGGAGCGAGCTTCTCGTCGGACGCCGTCCCGTCGTCGCGGTCTTTTCGACGGGCGCGGAACTGGTCGACGTCGGATCTCCGGTCGGCGCGGGGCAGGTCGTCAATTCGAACTCGTTCTCGCTCGCGGCACTCGCCGAGGAGGCCGGAGCCGACGTGCGACGCATGGGCATCGTCGGTGACACCAAAGAGGCGACGGTGCGGGCCATTGAGGCTGCGCTCGGCGCCGACATCGTCCTCTCGTCCGGCGGCGTCTCGGTCGGAGCGTACGACTTCGTGAAGGATGCCCTCGACGATCTCGGCGCCGAGACGATCTTCTGGAAGGTCGCGATGAAGCCGGGCAAGCCGGTCGTCTTCTCGCGTCTTCGCGGCAAGCTCTACTTCGGCCTCCCGGGCAATCCGGTCTCGTGCATGGTCTCGTTCCACCTCTTCATCGCGCCGGCGTTGCGCAAGGCGACGGGAATGACCACGGGGCTGCTTCCGCCCGTCGTGCACGCGAGGCTCGCGGCGCCGCTGGAAGCGAAAGGCGATCGCCGCGTCTACATGCGTGTGCGCGTGACGGCGTGCGGGGGAGAGCTCGTGGCCGCGCCGGCGAAGGCGCAGGGATCGGGTGTCTCCACGTCGATGGTCGGCGCGAACGGCCTCGCGATTCTCGAGCCCGGAGCGAGCTTGTTTGCTGCCGGTGACACCGCTCCGGTGGTGCTGATCGGACCGATCGCCGCCGGGTGAGAGCGACTCAGTCCCGAGCCGCGCGGCGGTCGTCGCGGACGCGTCCGCGCAACCACCGCTCGAATCCGGCGAGAGTGCGGAAGCGCGGCACTCCGCTCTCCGCGCTCGCTCCGCCGCGAGCCCATTGACCGCCGATGACCAGGTCGATTCCGAGTCTCTCGCAGTGCTCGGCCAGCGCGCGAAACTCCGGTGAATTGAACGGAACCTGATTGCGGGCCGAGAGCAGCACGAGGGCAGGCTGCTGCGCGTCGATCGTGCGCCGGATCGACTCCCATGGGACGTCGGCGCCCAGGAAGTCCGCGCGGATGCCGTTCCATGCAAGCACGATCCTGACCATGTTGAGCGGGATCGAATGAAGCTCTCCCGGCGGGCAGCAAAGGAGCGCCAGTGGACCGTCGATCACGGTCGGGCGCGATCGATCGATCGCCTCGGCGACGGCGTAGGAGGTCCGATGTTCCATGCCGACGCTCCACTCGCCGTGCTCCCATTTCTCTCCGATCTCGCGAAGCAGCTCGCCGATGATCGTGTCGAGGAACGCGACGCGCTCCTCGTCGAGCGCGAGGTGGGAGCTGACGACGCGCCGCACCGACTCGACGTTACCCGCCTCGAGGTCGCCGAGCAGCTTCGAGGTCAATGCCGCCGCGTCGAGATTCTCGAACTGCTCGATTCGCTCGAGAGGAGGAAGTGACGAAGTGTCGAGGCCTCTCGCGGACGCAAACCGGTGGATCGCCTCGAGACGGTAGCGCCGGTGCCCTCCGACCGTTCGAACCGATTCGAGCTTTCCGTCGTCGGTCCAGCGCTTGATGCTCGAGACGCCGACGCCCAGTGCCCGGGCGACGTCGTTCGACGTCCAGAGTGGCTCCTGTCCGAATTCGACGCTCATCGCTGGGTACAACATAGCGGATTTCGGCCGAATCGTGCAGTGACGAAGGTCTCCGCGCGGCCCGGATGGCGATCTCGTGGAGTCATTGGCTCTGAGCGGGAGACGCTCGCCGGAATCGCTCAGCCGATTGTTCCGTTCGAAACGGCCGAGATGCGCAGACTCGTCCACGAATCGCTGCTTCCGCTCCCTCCTCAGGAGCTCTTCGAGCTCCACCGGATGCCGGAAGCGCTCTCGCGGCTCTCTCCATCGTGGCCGAAGCTGGTACGGGTCGAGCAGCGTGGGGGCTTCGAGCGTGGGACGCAGGTGCTGATCGTGCTCGGAATCGGGCCGCTGCGGCTCGAGTGGCTTGCGGAGTACATCGAGGTCGTCGGCGGGGAGAAGTTCGTCGACCGGCAGGTCCGGGGGCCGTTCGTCGAGTGGGTTCACACGCACTCGTTCCTTCCCGCGGAGGGCGGCACCAGGATGCGAGACGAAGTTGCCTACCGCCTCCCGGTGGGCAATCTCGGAATCGCGGATGCGCTCGTCGCGCGCCCGATGCTGCGCGGCTACTTCCGGGAGCGCCACCGTCTTCTGGAGGCGTGGGTGCGCGCGCTCGGTGAGCGCCGGGCTGCCGGTTGACCTTCGAGCCCCGCTCAATCATCCTTCCTCCACAATCGTTATCGACGAAGTGAGACGACACGCGAGAGATCTCGCGCGAGGAGGATCGATGTCATCCGAAGCAGGTGTCCCGGCGGCCGAGCCGCAGAAGGGCCGAGTGCCGGTCACGAAGATAGTCATCGCGGTCGTGGCGATCGCCGCCTTCATCGTCGCGGTCAAACTGCTGCCGACGGACGAGTGGCTCCGCGCGCTGCAGGTCTACGTCAAGGGTCTCGGCGCAGTCGGATGGATCGTCTACGCGCTCGTCTACGCGCTCTGTTGCGTGCTGTTCGTTCCGGCGTCGCTCCTGACGCTGGGGGCGGGAGTGATCTTCGGTCTTGTCGAAGGAACGATCGTCGTGGTCATCGGCGCGACGCTCGGAGCCGTCGCGTCGTTTCTCCTCGCCCGCACCGTGATGCGGAGCAAGGTCGAGGGGATGACCGCGGGCAACGAGAAGTTCCGCGCGCTCGACCGCGCGATCGGCAAGGAAGGGGCGAAGATCGTTTTCCTGATCCGCCTCTCGCCGCTTTTCCCGTTCACCTACATCAACTACGGCTTCGGCCTAACGGGAGTTCGGACGCTTCCCTACGCGATCGCGACTCTCTTCGGGATCATTCCGGGCACGTTCGCGTTCGTATACATCGGCTCGCTTCTCGCGACCGCTGCGGGCGACGCGACCGCGGCACAGAAGACGATCCAGATCGTCGGGCTGGCAATCACGATCGTCGTGACGATTCTCGTGACGAAGATCGCCCGCAACGCGATGAAGAAAACCGGGCTCGAGGGCGAGAAGGCGGCCGGAGAGCCGACGTAGGCCGGACATAGACCAAAGGTCAAAGGTCAGAGGTCAAAGCAGGCAAAGTCACTGCGGGCAAAGGTCGAGGCGGGCAACGTGGAGTGCGTTCCGCGTGTCCCGGTCTCTGGCCTGCTTTGACCTTTGACCTTTGGCCTTTGACCTGTTTCCGCGGGTCGTTCTGCGACATAATCAGCGCTCAATCAATGAATGCGATCGTGCGCGGCGGTGGGTTGGCTGCGCCGTGGGGAGGCTGCCATGTCGAAGGCGCAGTTCGGAATGATTGGTCTCGGCGTGATGGGGCGGAATCTGGCGCTCAATATCGCGGACCGGGGCTTCCATGTTGCGGTGTGGAATCTCGAGCCCGAATGGGTCGATGCGTTCGTCGCGGAGCACGGGGCGGGACGCGCGCTCTCCGGAACGAAAACCTTCGAGGACTTCGTCGCCGCGCTCGAGCGGCCGCGACGCATCATGATGATGATCGCCGCGGGCCGTCCAATCGATCTCACGCTCGACAGGATCCTGCCGCTGCTCGACGACGGCGACGTTCTGCTCGACGGCGGCAACTCGTGGTTCAAGGACACGCAGGCGCGCGAGGCGCGTGTCCGAGAGACCGGCAAGCGCTTCTTCGGTTGCGGTGTGTCGGGCGGTGAAGAGGGGGCGCGCAACGGGCCGTCGCTCATGCCGGGCGGAGACATGCAGGCCTACGAGCACGTCCGCCCGGTCTTCGAGGCGATCGCGGCGAAGA
>JAMPYE010000212.1 GCA_023700825.1 Thermoanaerobaculia bacterium
AGCAGGGGGATCGCATTCTCGCGAACGGGCACGATCAGCTGAGTGTCTTCGGCCTGCTGGGCGAAAGCTCCGACGCCGACCTCCGCGACTGGATCCGGCAGCTGATCGGGCAGGGGCTGCTCGAGCAGGATGGTGGCGAGTATCCCGTGCTGAAGCTGAATGCGTCGTCGTGGGAAGTGATGCGCGGGGAGCGGGAGGCGAGGCTCGTTCAAATCGCGCGGCCCGGGAAGAAGGGGCGGAAGCGCGCCTCGAACCTCGCCGGCGTCCCGCCCGACGGATTCGACGCGGCGCTCTTCGAGAAGCTCCGGTCCACGCGGAGTCTCGTCGCGAGGGAACGGCACGTGCCCGCCTACGTGGTCTTCGGCGACCGGACGCTGCTCGAGCTGGCGAGCAGGAAGCCGCGCTCGCTCGAAGAATTCGAGAGCATCCACGGGGTCGGCGAGAAGAAGCTGCGCGATCTCGCGCCGAGGTTTCTCGAAGTCATCGTCCAGCACGAGAACGGCTGACGGCCGGACAAAATGGAACGGGCCGCCCGAAGGCGGCCCGTTCGTGAACGTCACGGGGCGGAGCCTTACGGCTGTTCCGCCTTGATCTTGATCTCGACGCGACGGTTGAGCTGACGCCCGTCGGCGGTGTCGTTCGACTCGCGCGGGGACGACTCACCGTAGCCGATCGTGTCGATGCGCGAGCTGGAGACGCCCTGCCTCACCAGGTAGTTGCCGACCGACTGCGCGCGCTGCGAGGAGAGCAGCTGATTGTGCTCCATCGTTCCCGTCGAGTCGGCATGGCCGGCGAGCTCGATCATAGTGTCCGGGTATTTGGTGAAGACGCCGGCCATTTCGTCGAGGGTATCCCGCGATCCGGAGCGAAGCGTCGAGGAGTTGACGTCGTAGAGGATGTCGTTCTTGATGGTGACGTTGATCTCGTCGTCCGCCGTGCGCTCGACCTCGAGACCTTCCACGCGCTCGAGCTCGGCCTGCTGCTTGTCCATTTTCCAACCGATCGCGGTGCCAATGGCTGCGCCGGCGGCGGCGCCTACTGCCGCTCCCGTGTTTCGCTCGCCGGACTGGTGGCCGACGACTGCGCCGATGATGGCGCCAGAGGCTGCGCCGACCGCCGCACCCTGCTTCGCCTTCTTGTGGGGATCCGTGGCCGAGATGCATCCGCTGATCGCGATGCTCAGAATTCCGATGCCGATGATGATTTGCCTTTTCATGTGAGTTGCTCCTTCTTTCTGGTTACGAGGTTGCTGCTTTGATCGGAAATGGGGTCAGAGCTTCGAGCTTCGGCCGGATTGCTGCATCCGACGCCGGGCCGGCTGCGAATCGCTGACTCCGTTCCCGATTCGCTGGTGCTGCGTGCGTCGAAATTCACTCGACGCGAATGGCACGTACGATGAAGCGGTTCGGTGCGCGCCCGACGAAAGCGAACGGGTGACAGGTCACGAGCGTCAGTTCCTGTCCTCCAGTCGCATCGAGCACTCGGGTCTCTTTCGGAGCGACGACTTCGAGTGAGACGACGCGGTACTCGTAGCTGTTCGGAGGGACCTCGAGGCAGATGCGGTCGTCGATCCGGATGTCACGCAAGCCCCGGAAGAACGTGTCGCGATGTCCCGCGAGCGCGATGTTCCCTGTCTCTCCCGGAAGTGCCGTCCACTCGATGTGGCCGACGGCGAGGGCGAGCGTCGCATCGTCGACTCCCTCGCGCACGATCGCGCTCACTCCGACGCGGGGGATCTCGATCCTCGCGAACTCGAACGGCTCCGCCGATCGTTGATCGATCGTGGCGGGGGCGACAAGCAGATTCGCTGCGACGACCACGCGTTCCTGTCGGGCGAGAGCCTTCTCCCGTTGCACGAAGGCGCGCTCCTGGCGTGCCTGATAGTTCCAGCGCAAAACGGTCGCCGCGAAGACTCCGCCGAGAATCGAGATGCCGACGACTGCGAGGGCAATCTCGAACCGACGGAGCCATTTCGCGGCGCCGGTCATGATTACGCGACCCGCAGTGCGCGAATCGCGAATGCGACGCCGATCATGAGGAGACCGATGGTCGCGAACAGGGGAAGGTTGCTCGCCGTGGCCGGAAGCTCAGTGGCCCTGGCGACGATCACAGGCTTCGGTGCCGGTGCCGGCTCGACCCACGCGATGACTTCCTTCTTGGGAGTCACGACGACGATCGGAGCGACCGGGAGCACTTCGGCCTTCGCCTCGCCCTTGTAGGCGTAGACCGGCTCTTTCACCAGCGGAGCGATCTCCATGGCGCGTCTCTCGGGGTAGACGATGTCGTGTCCGCCCTTGCTGACCGGATCGGCCGAGTACCAGGTCCTGAGCGCGCGGTGGGTTCCCGCGACCTCGGGATAGAGCACGAATTCAGTGGTCTGAGTCTCTTCCCCGACGGCGGAATGATGGGGAATCGAAAGCACCGTCGCGAAGATCTGCGAGCGGTCTTCGTTCGTCACCTGGAGAAGGTTGCGATTCGTCATGCTCGGCAGAAGCCGGATCACGTACGTTCCGGGCTGCAGAAGGGTCCCGCCGACGTCGAGAGGCTCGGCAATGCGCAGAAACGATGACTCCGGAATCTGGGCGATCGCGTCGAAGGCGGTGATCGTCCCGAACACGAAGACCAGGGTAGTCGCCAGCAGCAATCTCGTAAGTAGTTTCATTTCGTTGTTCCTTCTTTCTCGTGTTGATTGTCGTTGCCGGATTGGTCCGGCGCCGGTGTGAGATGGGGATCCGCAGATCCGGACGGAGGTGATCGAGACGACTCTCCACCCCTCTCTCGGGCATGCAATCAAGCTAGTCCTCGGCGCAGTTGCCCGGAAGCGCACTTACTACCCGGAGGGCTCGCCCGGGGCGCGTAGAAACTACCCCTCGATGGAGGACGGGGCCGGGAGATGCGAGACGCGCGCGCGAGCGGGGAGACGACTCGAATGCCGGAGCGGCGTGGAGGCTCCGCGGAGCGCGTGACTGGGCACGCGGTTCGGTCGGGGGCGCCGGACCGTCATGAGTCCGATTCCGCGAGTGTCGCGACCGGCCCCGCGCTCCTCTCGCCTGGGCGGGCCCTGCGGTCGGAGCGGGCCGTGGAATCGTTCCCGAGCGAGGAGGAGGGCATGTTAGGCCGCGCGCGGGGATTCTCCTGCTCGAGAGTCGCTATCCTCCGGTCTCGTTTCGAGATCTCCAGCTCGAGCACCTCGATTCGGCGCTCCAAATGCTCCGAGGCCACCGTCTCGAGGAGCCCCCGCTCCAGCATCCTGGCGAACGCGTCCGGCGGCAGCGGCATGCTGAAGTAGAACCCCTGAACCTCGTCACACTGCAGAGTCTGGAGAAATGCGAGCTGCTCGACGGTCTCCACGCCTTCGGCCACGACCCGCAGCTTCAGACTGCGCGCCATGCTGATGATGGCGGTGACGATCGCGGAATCGTCGCCCGCGGCGCCAATCTGGCGGACGAAGGACTGATCGATCTTGAGGGCGTCGACCGGGAACTTCCTCAGGTAGCTGAGGCTCGAGTAGCCGGTGCCGAAGTCGTCGATTGCCACCTGCACTCCCTTTTCCCGCAGAGCCTGAAGAATCGAAGCAGCGGCCTCGGCGTGCCCCATCAGGACGCCTTCGGTGAGCTCGACTTCGAGGAAGTTCGGGTCCATGCCCGTCTCCTCGAGCACGGCGAACAGGCCTTCGACGAAGTTGTCCTGGTGCAGTTGCATCGAGGAGACGTTCACGGCCATGGTGACGACGGGAATACCGGCAGCGACCCACAAGCGGGCCTGCTCACATGCCGTGCGAAGGACCCAGTTGCCGATCGGCAGAATGAGCCCGGAGTCTTCCGCGATGGGGATGAACTGGTCCGGCGGGACGATCCCTCGAATGGGATGCGTCCAGCGAATCAGCGCCTCGACGCCGGTGATCGCTCCCGTCTTCAGATTGATCTTCGGCTGATAGTGAAGATGGAACTCGTTCCGCTCCAGGGCGCGGCGAAGCCCCTCTTCCAGCGATTGCCGCTCCACCGCCCGCGTGTTCATCGACTGCTTGAAGAACTGGCAGCCCTGGCGCCCGTTCTCCTTGGCCTGGTACATCGCGGTGTCCGCGTTCTTGATGAGCGTTTCGGCGTCGAGGCCGTCGTCCGGAAAGATGCTGACGCCGATGCTCGTGGTGACGTGGAGATCGTGCTGGTCGATGGAGTGAGGTTCCGCCACCGTCGCGAGCAAGCGTCTCGCCGTGACGGCAGCGTCTTCCCACTGTTCCGCCTCGGAGAGCAGCACGACGAACTCGTCGCCTCCCTGGCGGCTGACCGTGTCCGAGACCCGGACGCAACCGACGAGCCGTCTGGCGACCGATTGAAGGAGCTTGTCGCCGACCGGGTGTCCCAGTGAGTCGTTGATGTTCTTGAAATGGTCCAGGTCCATGAACAGCACCGCCACCTGCTTGTTGTGTCGTGGCGCCATGGTGATCGCCTGGTTGACGCGGTCGTTGAACAGCATCCGGTTGGGCAGCCCGGTCAGGAAGTCGTGCTGTGCCGCATAGGTCATCTGGACCTGCATGCTTCGCGCCGCGCTCACGTCGCGGAACACGATGACCGCCCCGGTCGTCGTGCCGTCGCGATCGCGAATGGGGGAGACGCTGTCTTCGACCGGAATCTCATGTCCGTCGCGCCGGATCAGGACGCAATTGGACGGAAGGTGCATGGTCCGATCCTGATTGACGGCGAGAGCCATCGGGTCCGGAATGGCCTTGCGAGTCGTGGCGTCCACGATTCGGAGGACCTCGGTCACCGGCCTGCCCTTTGCGTCGTGCCACGACCAGCCCGTCATTCGTTCGGCCACGACGTTGAGGAAGGTGATGCCGCCCGCGGTGTCGGTGCTGACGACGCCGTCGCCGATGCAGTCGAGCGTGATCTGGGCGCGTTCCTTCTCGGCGAACAGAGCTTCCTCCATCGCCTTGCGCTCGATCGCATGCAGCAGGCCGCGCAGCAGCCCGCGCGACTCGATCTGGCCCTTGATGAGGTAGTCCTGGGCCCCATCCTGCAGGGACTGCAGCGCCAGCCTCTCGTCGTCCTGCCCGGTCAACACCACCAGCGGGGTCCGGAGCGCGGAGGCGTGGGCCCGCCTCACCGCCTCGAGGCCATTCGCGTCAGGCAATCCCAGGTCGACGAGGATGATGTCGAACGCCTTCGCTGCGAGCTGCTCCTCGGCCTCGCGCATGGAGGTCACGTGCGTGAGCTCCGTTGCACGGGAGCCCTGCTCGTTGAAGATTTCGCGGAGCAGCCGGGCATCTCCGGGGTTGTCCTCGATGAGGAGCAGCCGCTTGATCGGGCTCTGGCTCATCCGTTAGGCCTCCGTTGGGGGAGCTTGACCTTCGTCAGCCAGAAGTCGTTGATGCTGCGCACCAGGCTCTCGAACGCCTCGAGCTGCACCGGCTTGCTCAGGTAGCAGTTCGCCTGGAGCTGATAGCTCTTCACGATGTCCGCCTCCGCCTCGGAGGTGGTGAGGATCACCGTGGGGATCGTCTTCAGGTCCGGGTCCGACTTGATGAGTGCCAGCACTTCACGACCGTCCATGCGGGGGAGGTTCAGGTCGAGCAGGATCAGGTCGGGGCGGGGAGCATTCATCCAGGAGTCTTCCTGCCGGAGAAAGCTCATGGCCTCGACCCCGTCCGCTGCCACGTGCAGGTGGATCGAGGTGTTAGGCAGGTGCTTGGCCATGTTGGCCTCTCGAAAGGCCTCCTGCGTCAACCGGACGTCGCCGGGGCTGTCTTCGACGAGAAGAACGTCTAGGTCCATGTCGGCTCCTTGGGTGGTTCCTGCGGCGAGGGCGGGATGGCAGCCAGCGAGAAGTGAAAGGTCGATCCCTGCCCGGGCCGGGACTCGATGGAAATGCGCCCGCCGTGCCGTTCGACGATCTTCTTGCAGATGGCGAGCCCGATGCCGGTTCCGGCGTAGTCCTCACGCTTGTGGAGCCGCTGAAACATCCCGAAGATCCGGTCGAAATACTGCGGGTCGATCCCGAGACCGTTGTCCCGCACGGAGAAATCCCACCGGCCGTCGTCGTTGCTGGCAGCGGAGACGTGGATCTTCGGGACGCCCTCTCCCTGGTACTTGATCGCGTTTCCCAGGAGGTTCTGGAACAGCTGCGTCAGCTGCATCTCGTCGGCGAGGACCAGAGGCAGCGGATCGTGCGTGACGATCGCGCCGCCTTCCTCGATGGCGCCACGAAGGTTGAGGAGTGCCTGTTGCAGCGATTCCTCGCCGGAGGTTTCGACCAGCTCCGTTCCCTTGGTCCCGACGCGCGAGTAGGTCAGCAGATCCTGGATCAGCCTCTGCATCCGGCTGGCTCCGTCGACCGCGAATGCGATGAAGTCATCGGCGTCCGCGTCGAGCCTGCCCTTGTATCGCTTGGAGAGAAGCTGGGTGTAGCTGGCGACCATGCGCAGCGGTTCCTGCAGGTCGTGCGACGCGATGTAGGCGAACTGCTGCAACTCCTCGTTCGAGCGGTAGAGTTCGTCGACCTTTCGCAGCAGGTGCGCCTCGGCCGTCTTGCGCCTGGTGATGTCGCGGATTGCCGCGGTGACGAGCGTCCCATCCGCGCTCTCCAGCGGGCTCAGCATGAGCTCGATCGGGAATTCGGATCCGTTCTTGCGCAGACCGGTCAGCTCGATCCCGGTCCCGATCTGCTGCGCGAGTGCGTCGGCGGCGGATCGCAGGGCGTCGGAGACGAGCCGTTCGGCGAATCCCTCGGGAATGATGTTCTTCACCTGCTGTCCCACGAGCTCGTCGCGGTGATAGCCGAACTGCTTTTCCGCCTGAACGTTCAGCAGGACGATCTCGCCCTGCTGGTCCACGACGACCATTGCGTCGGGCGCCGCCTCGAGCAGGCCGCGATACCGGCTCTCCATGTGAGCCAGGTTGAGCTCCGCAGCCCTTCGTACCGTGATGTCGCGTATGGCCGCGGTGACGAGGATCCCTTCCGCGCTCTCGAGCGGGCTGAGCATGATCTCGATCGGGAACTCGCTGCCATCCTTGCGCCGCCCCGAGAGCTCGATGCCCGTGCCGATCTGCTGGGCCAGGGCGTCGGCGGCCGAGCGC